>PWUO01000025.1 GCA_003562555.1 Dehalococcoidia bacterium | reverse complement strand
CGTCGGTAATGCGCTCGCCGAGCAATTGCTCGACCGCAAGCGCCTGGTGGTAACAGGCCTTGCCACCACCAACGACGTAGATGTGCTCGTAGGCATCGAGATCGTACCCATCGTCATCGATGTGCAGTCGACTACCCTGAACGTTGAGCCGGGACAGGACCGCGCGGTAGGGGTCGACCGCCCTCATCGCATGTTCGGCGATATCGAGGGCGACTCGACGGCCGGGCACGAATCCATGTGCGAGAAGGGCATCACGGTTGAACACGATGCGAATCCTCCGTGCAGCATTGCAGCAGTAGTGCAACCACCATGAGTCGGGACCAGTCAGGCGAGTTGTGCGTAGTCGCATCCGGCGTAGCGCGCCACCGGCCCAAGCTCGGCCTCAATCTCGAGGAAGCGGTTGAAGTTCGTGCTGCGGTCGCCTCCATGCGGTCCGCCGATCTTGAAGACGCCCGCGTTCAGGGCGACGCTTATGTCAGACAGGATGTCGTCCTCAGTCTCACCCGAACGCACCGACATCACCACGGGGCAGCGGTTACGCTGGGAGAACCGTGCTGCGTCCATCGCCTCGGTCACGGTGCCTATCTGATTCACCTTGCACAGGAGTGCATTCATCGCGCCGGCGCCTATGGCAAGGCGGAGGCGCTCGACGTTCGTCGCCGTGAGGTCGTCTCCCACAATGAGCACTCCGGGCAGCGAATCGACCACCGTCTTCCACCCATCGAGGTCGTCCTGCTGCATCGGGTCCTCTATCGATACGATGAGAGGGTACTCCCGCACGAGTTCCTGCATCGCCACGATCATTTCGTCGGGCGTGCGCTGGCGGCCATCGAACCGGTACCTGCCGGTCGTGGTGTCATACAGCGGCGTGGCCGCGATATCCAGCCCGTAGACCACGTCCTTCACATAGCCGCTCTTCTCGACGGCCTCGAGGAGCAGGTCCATCGCCTCGCGTGAGGAGCTCAGCGGCGGGGCGAAGCCACCGTCCTCTCCGAAGTTCGTCGACAGCTTGCCGTGCTTCCGCTCAAGCAGTCCCTTGAGCGTCTCGAACACCTCACACACCAGCCGGGTGGCCTCCTCCATCGTGGGCGAGCCTACCGGCATGACGCAGAACTCCTGCGCGTCGAGCTCATTGCCCGCATGCAGTCCCCCGTTGATGAGGCATGCCTGCGGCACCGCCAGCACGTGGCCATCGGTGCTGAGATAGCGGTACAGGGGCATGTCGAGCGCCGCCGCTGCGGCCTGCGCTGCGGCCATGGAGACCGCGAGAATGGCGTTGCCGCCAAGTCTCGACTTATTCTTCGTGCCGTCCAGTTCCACCATCAGGTGGTCGATCTGCCGCTGGACGGTAACGTCATGCCCGACCAGGGCCGGCCGCAACTCGCCATGAATGTTGGCGATGGCCTTGTGGACACCCCTGCCGCCATAACGATTGTCGCCGTCGCGTAGATCGAACGCCTCATATGAGCCGGTAGACGACCCGCACGGCACATCAGCCCTGCCACAGTGACCTGTGTCCGTGTATACGCGTGCGCGTATGGTGGGGCGACCCCGGTTGTCGATAATCTCCAGCGCCTGAACATCGGTAATGACCGGGGCATTCATACCCATGACTGTGTCCTCTCCTTCGCGTCGTGATGATGACCGCCGACTTCTCGAGTCGCGCGTGCAGCTTCAGGAAGGCGTAGCGGTGCAATGGCAGTGTACGCAGGAGAACCGCTACGGTCAAGCCGCGCCTGCGGAGTGCCGGCACCTGAGCAACGCAGCGTCCGAAGACGGACAGCCGAGCGGGACACGTGCGTGACTATTGTCAACCACACTGAGGCGCACCGTGCAACACCAAAGAACCGGGGACTGGCAATAGCCAGCCCCCGATCTTTCCATGACGACGCTAACGCGACACCATCCCGCGCAGGAAGCGGGCGAGATGCACGATGATCTCAATGACGTTCCCCACGATGGCGAGGACGAGGATGATGATCGCGACGGTGGGCAGGGCCGTCCTCAATCCGGCGACAGGCAACTCACTGAAGTCGAACGGGAAGACCCACAGGAACACGATGGCCACAATGAGGCCCAGCACGTGGAGCACCACCTCGAGGATCTCACGGAACAGGAACTTATTCCACGCCAGTGCGAACACGTGCCCGAGAATGCTGAGGCCGAGCGTCAGGTTCAGGATTGGCAGCACCCTCGCGAGTTCGGCGGTCAGGATGGGATAACGCAACAACTGGGTTACTCCCCCCTCTGACGTACTGTGATAGAAGGCGATATACTCCGGGAAGAAGTTGAAGACGATGAACAGGAAGAGGCTCCACACGATGACGACAATCGAGCCGAAGGCCCGCCCCATCTCTCCATCGCCGTGACGCGGGCGACGACGCCCCGACTCGTGCCGGCGTGATTCACGACCGGTCAGGCCGTGGAATGCCATCGCATCACGCTCGGGCGCCTGCATGTTGAACCGGCCAAGGAGCCAGAACGCGACGTCGCCTGCAAGCGGCACGAGTATCTGCTCCTTCTGGTACGTCTTCACCATCAGCAGGATCCAGAGCACAATCGAGAAAGCCAGTACGAGTGCCCACAGGACGGTGAAGATCAGGGATACGGGCACGAGCGCTCCCTGCCAGATCGCGAGCGAGAAGACCGAGGCGATTATGCTGAGGACTACGATCAATATACTCGCTGCGCCGAAGACGACGATCGACTGCATGGAGTGAAACCGCACCACGCGGTTGTCCGTCTTGAGCAGCAGCATGAGGAGTCCTGACACCCACCAGCCGACGTAGGCCAGAGTACTGGCCACATGGGTCTGAAGACCGGGTCCGCCTGACTTATCCTTTTCCATCTCTCCTCCACCAGTACAACGCAATTCCCACGGATTCAGTCTACCAGTAACAGGCCGACAGCGGATAGGTGCGGCACAGAGGACAGGTCGCATGCCGATCCCACCGGATACAGTTCCCATCCCGCGCGAACTGCAGTCGCAAACACGTCGATGCCGACTGTGTGCATACCGGGACGCGCCCGGTACTCATACCTGCAGCCCTTGCCCGCAAGCGCTGCGCATTCCAGTTTCGGACAGAGCATGTCCTTGCAGGTTCCCCCGCCGAAACCCACCGCGAACCGGTAGCCATCGTAGAACGCCTCGGATTCCAGTCTCCAGACGATGTCGGTCGAGACCCTCCGGTTCGCCACCTTGAAATCCTCGATGCGCCCGGAGGTAACATCTATCTTGAAGAGAATCGCATGACGGTACCTTCCCAGAAGCGTGCGAAACTCGTCCACCTGCATGCCATGAGGAGGGCAGTTCATGTTGGTGTTGTAGTTCGAACAGAGGGGGAAACGGCACTTTGCGCGAACGCGTTCATCGACAATCACGTCCTCAGCACGTAGCACCTTCGCGTCTGTGGATCCCAGTTCGATGGCCCTGGCGCGGTAGCGATCCAGATCTTCGAGTAGCCGCTCACTATCAGTCGATGCTGGTTTGATCGGTCCTGTAACGGTTGCCATAGCGCGGCATTATCACACAAGATGCGCGGAATGAGAAATGGTGATCCGTGTTCCCTGCCTGGTCCCGCACGACGCATCCGCGTCGGGCCGGGTGCTTCAGCACGTCTTCACATGCGGGCGGAGAGTTGTTACCATTGTCATATACGACCATGGCATCGGGTGACTTCTACGAGAGATGGCTCGCAGAAGTCGGAGGGCAATCCCGCATTTCAGGATCGAGACTGCACGTCCGCGCACATCGTCGTGCGGCGGTCTCTGCTTGAGGGATATGCCTCCGTGAGCGACCGGCGAGCCATGCGCACGGGCAGATGATGCAGCGCACACGCAGCAGTGAAGGTACCGCCACCGCACACGTCTCTTCGAGACACGTTAGCCCAGCCCCGAACATTCGCACCACGAAAGGAGCGCCCGAATGGTAGCACGTTGGGCTCCCAGCGCTGTGTCGCCGATACTGACACCCACGGACAGCAGTCCCGAACACGACGACCCTCAGCATCTGACGATGATTGGCTCCCGGCCCCGGATCCTCTTCCTGCTGGGGGAGTCGCGATCAGCAGACACCGAGGACGTCACGCATCTGGTGCAGGCGGAGGCGGAGGCGGTCATCAGCGGCGGGGCATTCAGCCCTATGTGGGAGCACACCCTCCGGCCACTTGGCGCGTGGTGCTACGCGATCTACCACCGGGTGAGGGACCTGTACCTGATCGACGACGTCGCCGCAGCCACAGGTCTGCGCTACATCTCCGTGGTGAGTATCGGCAAGACTGGACGGTTCGACGCTGCGGCGGTCAGAAATGTCATCGAACACGCGGAGCCAAACCTGATGGTGTGTGCGGGTTGCGAGGAAGTCTACTGGCCTCTGCTGGGACGATTGGACCTTGGCCACGAACTGCTGACTACAGTCTATGGAGAGCCCGTGTACTACTCACTCGTGACATCAGCAGATCGCCAGTCGGTGCTGCTCCACTTCTGGCATCCTTCGCAGGGCTACTACACGAAGCGTGGGCACCACTACCTGTTCAAGCTGTTCCTGCACGCATTCGACGCGATGTGCCGCAAGCGTCTACTGGACTGTTGATCGCCACACGCGCACAGGGTGCGGCAGCGTCAGTGCCTTTCCGTCGGCACGAGAGGTCTCACCAATGGCGTGGCGACAAGCCGGATAGCTCTCCCCGGACACGATGCGGCTTGCCTCTCACGATACTAGACTTTCACTATCCGCTGGAGACGACGGGCCGCACGCGCAGCATGACGATGAGTCCAAAGACCGCGAGCGCCAGCAGCAGCCAGAACGCGGTGGTGTACGTCTGCTGCACGTCGAACAACCTCCCGGCGACCACCGGCCCGAACGCGCCACCGAGGGTTCCGAAGAAATAGATGAGCCCGAAGATGGCGCCGTGGGACTTCAGGCCAAAGATCTCGGCGACGGTTGGCGACATCACGGTGTAGAAGCCGCCGTGTGCGAAGCCGTAGACCAGGGCAAAGGCGAACAGCATCCAGCCGGCTGACGCGATCTGCAGCCACAGCAGAGCGGTGATCAGCACCACGAAGCAAAGCATGAAGGTCTTCCGGCTCCCTATGCGGTCGCTCATCGTTCCCATCGTTATCCTTCCTGCCACACTCACCGCCCCGATCGTCGACACCAGTGCCGCGGCGGATCTCTCCGGCATTCCGCCATCGATGGCATGGGGCACGATATGTACCAGCACGGTAATGGCACCGAAGATAACGCAGAAATACGACAGGCAGGCCAGCCAGAGCTGGGGCATCCGCAGCGCCACCCCGAAGGACACGCCGGATGCATCGCCCTGCTTCGAATTGTCACCGGTGTGGCCGTAGGGCTGAAGCCCCATCTCGGCGGGGGAACGCTTCATGAGCCGGGCCGCAAGGACATAGACCACGAGGATTCCAAGGCCAATGGCCACGTACGCATTGCGCCAGCCGGCAAGCGCGATTAGCGAGCTGGCGACGATTGGGATGATGAACTGACCTGTGCCGGTACCGGCTTTCACCAGCCCGGTCATAAGTCCCCGCCTGCTCCGGAACCAGCGCGCAACGGTCGACAGGGTCACAATATCGTGAGTGCTCAGCCCTATTCCGACCATGAGTCCGTAGAAGACGTAGAGTTGCCATCCGGCCTGCAGGGTGGACATCAGGACATACCCTCCAGCAAGGCAGATGCCTGAGGCGAGGAGTATCCTCTGGGGACCGAGCCGATCGTTCATACGGCCGAACAGTATCCCCAGGGCCCCCATCATGATCATGACCACGGATGAGGCGCCGGAGATGAATGCGCGCGACCAGCCGAAATCCTGCTGCAGGTACGAGAAGAACACGCCGTAGCTGACCATCGCACCAACGGAGACTCCCTGCATACAGAAGCTGGCAGCGACAATGGTGTAGCCGTAATACGGTCGTTTCGAGGTCGGGGTAGTGGACATGAGTGCGACGTGAAGTGTATCAGGGTGGAAGGGTGCAGCACACCAAGCTACGAGACGTCACGCGGCGCCGGGTCGTGGATCAAGGGGTGGAGGGGATGCGTGAATCGTCTCACTCGCCATCATCGACGAAGCCGCGCAGGAACTCTTCAGCAGCCTGGATCGCCTCATCTGCGGACAGCTCATCTGCGTCCTCCATGGCGGCCTCGGGATACTCCTTCTCCAGCGCCTCGACGTAGTCCCGGAACGCACGGTTCTGCAGCGCCATGTAGCTGATGCGCGCCTCGAAGTCCTTTGCCTCCCTGTCCAGGTCGGCCAGCTCGAGGCCAAGGGACATCAGCTGGTTGAGCTTCCTGACGAGAGCTCGAATCGCCTTTGGATTGTGCCCGATGATCATATTGAACTCGGGGTAGTAGGTCACGCGCGCGTGCAGCAACGCCATGTCGAGGTCCCGGCGCTGACACTGGTGTACCAACAGCGTGCGAACCCCTCCAGGACCTTCATAATCCACCGGTTCGATATCCATCTGTTGCAGCTCGTTACGAAGCTCAACGGTCGAACAGACACATGACACACCGGGCTCACGCGTGTGCGGCGTCTTATCCAGCACGCCACCAAGCATGAAGATCCGGTTGACGCCGTACTCTACTGCGACGTCGAGGATGGCCTGGACATAGTCGTCCCAGTTCATGTTAGGCTCTGTGCCCTGAAACAGAATCAGGTCGCGCTCGCCATGAGGATTCTGCCAGTAGTAGAAGATGTTGCGTTTCGGCCGGTACTCCCGCAACAAGCCATCCTCGACCCGAGTGTAGGGTCGTAGTGACAGCTGTCCCGGCACCTGGTAGATGTGAAATCGTGCGACGGGAATCTCGGCGAACTTTCGTGGTCTCAGCCTGCGGCGAAGGTAGCGAAGGCTTCCCGTAGCCGCCTCACCACCGTCCACCCAGCCGTCAAGCGCCACCACCATGTACGGCTGGCGGAGCTCCGGGTGGGCCGTATACACGAGATCGCCTTTCTGCGCCAATGTAGTCTCTCCGTGAACGTGCGATACCCCCGCTGGGATAACTTCAGCTATTCTAGCGCCACGGACCGGTACGGCAAAACGGGGCCCCACAGCCTCTGACTTGATTTGCGGCTATCTTCAGGGGACGCTACGATTGATTGCACGTGACCGACACGCATCGATAAGCGAAAGAAGAAGGACAATGTGGCTGCAGACAAGGATGTTTCTCCTGGTAGCCCTGCTGTTCGCCATATTGTATGGCGTACTGACCGGACTGGGCGCCCGGACAGGTGTTGGCGGCGCTTACACCTACCTGGTGCTGGCATTCGCCTTCCTCGGCATCCAGTACCTCATCGGTCCTTCAATCGTCGGCTGGACAATGAAGGTTCGATGGGTCTCCGAGGCGGAGGCGCCCGAACTGCACCGCATGGTGACCGAGCTGGCGGAGCAGGCAGGCATCCCCAAGCCAAAGGTCGGTGTGTCCGGACTGGGCATCCCCAACGCGTTTGCATTCGGCAGGACGAAACGCGATGGCCGAGTGTGCGTCACGGAAGGAATCCTGCGGATCCTCAACAGGAACGAGTTGCGGGCGGTCCTGGGACACGAGATTTCCCACATCAAGCACCGTGACATGGCGGTCATCACGCTCATCTCCGCCATTCCACTGGTCATGTACTGGATTGCGTGGAGCACGATGTTGGGAGGTATGGGAGGAAGACGGCAGGGCGGCGGCTCTGCCGCGCTGATCGGGCTGGGAGCATTCGTGCTGTATTTCGTCACCAACCTGCTCGTGCTGTACGGCTCACGGATTCGTGAGTACTATGCCGATCTCGGCAGCGTGAGGCTGGGCAGCGAGCCGCATCATATGGCGACCGCGCTGTACAAGCTGGCAAACGGCAACGCCCGACAGAGAGGTTCACAGGATCTCAAGCGAGCTGAAGGCGTACGCGCCTTCTTCGTGAACGATCCAGCACGGGCGTGGAACGAGGTTCGGCAGATCGCACAGATCGACCGTGACAGGAACGGTATCATCGACGCAGGCGAATTGATGGCGCTGCGGCGGATGGAGGTACGTCTGAGCAGTACGGAGAAGATGGCCGAACTGTTCACCACGCATCCCAACATGCTGAAGCGGATCAAGCACCTGGCCACACTTATGGAGCGGGCATGACGGCTACAGAAGTGCGTTGAGAACGCCGCCGGCAGCCAGGGCCGAGACTATCATGATGCCCGAAGCCTTAAGGGCATCCTTCGCACCGATCTCGCGCACCAGGATGGCAAACGTCGCCACACACGGAAAGAACATGGCGAGGACGACGCTGGCAACCACGAACTGGGCAGCGGTGAGAGATAGAGGCGACAGCAACGCCAGCGCCACGTCTTTCCTTAGGAAACCCACGGCCAGCGCAACTACGGACTCCCCCGGCAAGCCAAGCATCCAGGTAAGAGCCGGTGCAAACGCGGACGCCAGGGCATCGAATACCCCTGCTACATAGAGCAGGTTGATCACAACCACGGCGCCCAGCACTACAGGCAGCGCCTCACGGAGGAACCCGCTTGCCCGACCCCAGAGCTTAGCCACCACCGTGCGGGCAACCGGCCAACGGTACCGTGGAATCTCTATCAGAAGTTCCGGACTGAACCCCTTGACCAAGCGATTCAGTATAAGCCCCAGCATCACCCAGACGATCAGCAGGGTCGAGTACACGATCAGGACGTAACGCATGCCGAAATCACCCACCAGTCCAATAATCATCGCCTGGAGCGATGCGCACGGAACCGCTATCGACACAAGCGTCGCCGCGATGAAGCGCTCGCGCCTGCTCTCCAGGATGCGGGTCGCGAGCACGGCCGGCACGTTACAGCCGAAGCCAAGGAGCGTGGGAATGATGGCGTAGCCGTGCAGGCCAATCCGGTGCATCGCAGAATCCAGCAGGACGGCGAGCCTTGGCAGGTAACCGACGTCCTCCAGCACACCCAGGGCGAGGTAGAACGCGATAATGTAGGGCAGGACCATTCCAAGCGGCACGTATAAACCGCTGGAGAGGATGCCGAAGGACTCGACCGGGTGTATCTCCCCATCGATGAGCCTGCCGATAAGGACGCTGTGCAGCATACCCTCGCCCCCGAGCGCCACACTCACACGCTCCAGGACAGGCAGCCACACCATATCGAAGATGGGATCTGCCACGTAGCCTATGAGAGACTCTCCAATCAGCCTGATGACCGCGAAGCTGGCAGCAAGAACGCCCAAGGCGATGACTGCGCCCGGCAGAGGCTTCACTGTGGCATCCGCCAGTCTCTCCCCCCAGGTATGGTGCCGGTGAGAGATTGTCTGCACACTGTCGGTAATCCGGCCTACCGCGGCCCAGCGTTCATCCCGTGACCTTTCCTGGTGCGGTGCAGTCCGCGCGCTGGGTATGGCTTCTACGAGCTCCTTGATTCCCTGTCCCGAGACCGCCACCGTGGGAATCACAGGAACGTCGAGGCGCTGTCTTAGCTTCTCCAGATCGATGGTCACTCCCTGGTGGGCGGTGTCATCCCACATGTTCAGCGCAACAATCACAGGCACATCACGTTCGAGGAGTTGCAGAGTCAGGAACAGGTTTCGCTCCAGGTTTGTGGCGTCAACCACGTTGACCACGACATCGCCGAGTTGGAGCATTTTCAGAGCGACCACTTCTGCCTGACACGTCGGGTCAAGGGTGTAGGTGCCCGGGACATCGATGACCTCGGCTACCTCATCGCCCACCTTCATCCTGCCTTCCGTGTAGTTGACGGTCGTACCGGGATAGTTGGACGACATGACACGAACGCCAGTGAGGCGGGAGAAGACGACGCTCTTCCCCACGTTCGGGTTACCCAT
>PWUO01000250.1 GCA_003562555.1 Dehalococcoidia bacterium | reverse complement strand
CTTGTGGTCGGGAAAGCTTCCCCGCGACCCGGATGAGGCATGGGATCAGTTCGGACGCCTGATCACAACGGAAATCCCGCAGCTTCGCTACGAGAGAGAACCATCATTGGGAAGGACGCTCATCGCCGTGGATGACCTGTGGTTCGGGTACGAGGACGACCGGCCGGTGCTGCAGGGAGTTTCAACCGCCGTGCGTGCGGGCGAACTGCTGGCCGTCATGGGACGTAACGGCTCGGGGAAGACCACGTTGGTCAAACACTTCAACGGCCTGCTCAAGCCAGCTTCAGGCAGGGTTCTAGTGAAGGGCACGGATACCCGCGGCGCCACCGTTCCGGTGTTGGCGCGAACGGTGGGACTTGTCTTTCAGAATCCGAACGACCATCTGTTCGCGGATAGCGTTGAGGAGGAGATACTGTTCACGCTTAGGCATATGGGGGTGGATGAGCAGGAGGCTCTGAGGCGTGTCAGCGAGGTGCTCGCCCTGCTCGGTCTCGAGAAGTACCGTGGTCATTATCCGAGAGGATTGAGTGGTGGTGAGCGTCAACGGGTAGCCCTGGCTTCGGTGGTTGCCGCTCAGCCGGAGGTGCTGGTGCTTGACGAGCCGACGCGCGGACTGGGTCATGATCTGAAAGAGGAACTGCTGAGCTTCCTGATCCGTTACTGCGATACTGGCAGGTCCGTCGTGCTCATCACACACGATGTCGAGACTGTTGCGCGGTATGCGGACCGAGTGCTGCTCCTCGAAGCTGGACGTGTCGTCGCCGATGGCCCGAAACGCGCCGTGCTTTCCCGCTCTGATGTGTTCCGGCCGGAGATCAACGCCATCGTGTACGGTCACCTCGATGACGGTGAAGCCGAGGCGTTCATGACGGTGGACGATGTAGTGGAGACGTTCATTTGAGTCGCCGATTCTTCCTTCCGGCGGTACTTGTGCTCCTGTTGACGGTGACGGTGTTCGCACAGTTGCGGGACGTGACGGCTGCGGGAGGCACCGCCTGGGTCTTCATCGCAGTAGGTGTGGCTGCGGGAATAGTGCTGCTGTTCGCCGCAAGGTTCGAGACGAGTGGCATGCATGCCAGGGTCCTGGCGATTGTCGCCCTCCTTGGCACACTGTCGGCACTGTTCCGCGTGCCGTTCGCCGCCGCTCCGAGTCTGCAACCGAGCACCTACCTGGTAATCTGTTCCGGTTACGTCTTCGGGCCGGTGGCGGGATTTGCGGTAGGCGCATTGACGGCCATCGTCTCGAACTTCTTTCTCGGGCATGGACCGTGGACGCTGTTTCAGATGCTTGCCTGGGGACTCGCCGGCGCGTCCGCCGTCGCCCTGCGTCGTCTGACGCTGCGAAGGCGATGGCTGGTGCTCATGGGGATAGCCTGGGGCATGGTCTTCGGGATCATCATGAACCTGTGGACCTGGATCGGATTCGTCTACCCTCTGACGGCACGCACATTCATGGTTACATGGATGGCCAGCCTTCCGTTCGATGTGATGCACGCGGCCGGCAACGCGCTGTTCCTGGGGTTGCTGGGTATCAGGACTATCCGCATTCTTGAGCGGTATCACGGCCGGTTCGAGTGGGTGCGGCAGGAGGATATGAAAGGGACCGCCGCTTTGGGGGGTGAAGCGAACCGTGAGCCGGATTCGGTGAAGAACACCGGTTGAAGGGGCAACTTCACTCGTGGAGTGAAGCTGTTTGACGACTCGTTTGCCCCGTGCTAGTATGAATTTGCGGAAGGGAAAGGGCCCACGAGAAGGGGAAAGCCCCTAACGCAGGAGGGAGGCATGACCAAAGGACAGGCCTTGTTATGCCAATGGTTCTTTCCTGTGAGCCGCTCTCCGCTGATGGAGGGCAGGTAGACACAGGGAGGATGGGTAGTTGGCGGAGAGCACACCGAAACCCCGAGCTCTTCGAACAGGTGTAACGCTCACACTGGATGAGCAATGGATATTCAGCCAAACTGAAGTGGAAGAGTAGGGGCGAATAGGGAATTACCGAGGACGCCGGTGAGAGCCGGCGTCCTCTCTTTTCGTGCCTGCGTAAGTGGTGGCTCCCGCGACGTGCTCATCTGAAGAGGCGGATCACCAGGTTGATCACGACGGTGAGGACGATGCTGAGGACGATCGATGTGGCTATGGGGATGTAGATGTCCATCCCGTTGCGGTGCAGCGAGATATCGCCCGGCAGCCGCCCCAGCAGAGGAAGGCGCGGCCACAGTACGAGAATCAGTCCCGCGATAAGTATCACGATGCCGATTGCGATGAGTACCCTGCCCAGATCAGACTGAGGCATATTTGTTCAGGTAGTGTAGCTCAGTCCGGGCAGGCGCGGAAACGGTTGACGTTCCATAATGGGAAGGCTATCTTATCCCGAGACTCGTTTCGTGTGGCAGGAGCTTTCTCAGCGTGCTGAAGAGACTGACGATTCGCGATTTCGGCATCATCGAGTACCTCGAATGGCGTCCATCCTCCGGCCTCAATGTACTTACCGGTGAGACGGGCGCCGGCAAGTCGCTT
>PWUO01000293.1 GCA_003562555.1 Dehalococcoidia bacterium | reverse complement strand
TCGCCAGTTCCACCGCCTCGTTAATGACTACCTTGAGCGGCGTGTCACTGCTGAACAGTATCTCGTACAGGGCGATACGCAGGATGATGCGGTCTACGGGCGCCATCTGTTCGACGGGAAACGCAGGTGCGTGTTGTTCGATAACCGAATCGATCTGTCGGCGATGGTGAGACACACCTTCCACCAGCTTCGTCACGAAACTGTACGTATCTTCGTTGATGGCCTCATCGTAAGCCATTCGAGCCAGGACTTCTTCAGGCTTGTGTGTCGTGCAATCCAGCTCGTAAAGCGTCTGGAGGGCGAGGCTTCGCGCGTGGCGACGTGAGGTCATGCTCATGCGGGCGAGGGTGGCTCGTTCAGTGCTGAAATGTCCTCAACCTCGGCGAGGTTGATGGTCTGGGCGTCCGGGCTGATTCTCTTGATGAGGCCGCTGAGGACCGTTCCCGGGCCTATCTCATAGTAGGTAGTTACTCCCTGTGCAGTCATGTACTCAACCGAAGCCTGCCATTGGATGCAGCGTCTTAGCTGGGTGAGCAGTTCTTCCCGCATCTCGTGGCCGTTCGTCAATGGAAGTCCCGTGACATTCGAGACGATGGGCATCCGTGGCGACTGAAAGGAGTAGCTGTCGAGCACGCGACCGAACTCCTCCATCACCGGCTCCATGAGGGTAGAATGGAATGCCCCACTTACGTTGAGAGGAATCAGCTTGCGGGCTCCACGCTCTTTCGCCAGCGTGGCCGCTCTTTCGAGCTTGTCTACGGCTCCGCTGATGACGAGCTGGCCCGGAGCATTAATGTTGGATATCTCGACTCCTGCTTCGTCGCAGACCTCCTGCAGGGGCCCACGGTCGAACGCGATGACGGCCATCATGCTGCCCGGGGCCTTGATGCCGGCTTCATACATAAGTCGGCCCCGCTCGCGTACCAGCAGAATCGCATCGGGGAGAGACAGGGCCTCAGCCGCGACAAGTGCAGTGTACTCACCCAGGCTGTGTCCGGCCATGAATGCCGGATCGGGGAGCTTCCTGCCCAAAGCCTCGCGGGCTGCTGCCAGGCACGCGATGCTGGTGGTTACCAGCGCCGGCTGGACGTTCACCGTCTTGGTCAACTCATCCGCCGGCCCGTCGAAGCACAGTTTGGATATTGGGAATCCGAGCGCGGTGTCAGCTTCATCGAACACGGCTCGTGCCGATGCGGATGATTCGTACAGGGACAGTCCCATGCCGACCTTCTGGGATGCCTGTCCCGGGAAGACGTATGCAGCCCACGCTGACATAGTGTTTACCTCTTCTTCTTATCCTTAGATGTGGTTATGACCATGGCCTGCCTGCCATCGTACATGCCGCACGTGGGGCAGATTTGGTGAGACACCTTCGGGCTCTTACAGCTCGGGCACAGCATCAGCGCAGGAGAGGTGAGCGACTGGTGGCTCCGGTGCTTCCCTTTTCGGGATTGCGATCGCTTCTTCTTGGGTTCAGCCATTGGGATGCATCTCCTCCAAGCCGGGACAGTCTGTCCGGCACAACGGTTTCAGGGGCAAGTGCAGAACGATATGTTGTCGCATTATCTCTCCCAAGTCAAGTACGTGGTTCGGGCCGATGTGGACCTCATCGTCAACCTCAAATCCATCCGTGCCTCTTCGGTGCGCGAACCCCGGATCCGGGTGCAACTCCTCTTCGATGGTGAACTGCACATGCTCGCAGTACTCATCGAGGCATCGCATACACGTAAGTGCGACGTCGGCAGTGCCCTCACCCGAGACAGTCATGCCCCGACTCGTATGGGTCAGAAGCATGGTCCCCGATGCGAGCGAGGATTGGGAGTCGGGCAGGAGATCCTCTATGCGAAACGCCATGGTGGTACCGACCGGCTGTTGCAGCAGTGCGCTTACGTTGAAGCGTGCAGTCAACGGTGTGCCGGAAAGTGATTGCAGGGAGAGCATTGTTCTGCCGAAAGGTACAACAGAAATGACTGTGCACGCAAACGTGCGCTGCGTTTGCAGCCGCCTGCCATCGCACTGTGAAATCAGAACGTCAATCTGCTACCATTGCGCGATAACCATGAGCTATCAGGTCGTTATTCTCGGAGGCGGACCGGCCGGACTCACCGCAGGTATCTACGCCGCGAGGTCGGGGTTCTCGACGGTCGTTCTGGAGCAGGCGCTTCCGGGAGGACAGATACTGAACGCATCACATGTCGAGAACTATCCCGGTTTCGACAATGGCGTGTCCGGGTTCGAACTTGGTCAGGCCATGCACCGGCAGGCGGAGAAAGCAGGCGCCGAAACGCTCATGACCGAGGTCAGCGGGCTCGATCTTGCAACGGACACTGCTCCCGGGCAGTTGCACACAGTGAAGACGTCCGAGGGCGATGTGCAGGGGCTGACACTGATCATCGCTACGGGATCCCGCTACCGAACCCTCGATGTTCCCGGCGAAGCCGAACACCTCGGTAAGGGCGTTTCGTATTGCGCCACGTGTGACGGAGCATTCTTCCGAGGCAAGAAGGTGGCGGTCATTGGCGG
>PWUO01000034.1 GCA_003562555.1 Dehalococcoidia bacterium | reverse complement strand
GGCGGTGGACGCGATAATCGGGCCGAAGGTCCCCGCAGCTTCGCCGGCGGTGGGCGCTATAACCGCGCGCTGGGTTCCGAAGCCTTCGTCGGCGGGGGACGATACAACTGCGCCGGCGCGCTGCGTTCCTGGGCCGGCGGCCATCGCGCCGTGGTTCGCCCGGGATCAGAGCCCGAGTTCGGCGGTTGTACTGATCTTGGCTACCCGGGCGGCGACGGGGACGCGGGCACCTTCATCTGGGCAGACAATACCGACGAAGACTTCGTCTCGACCGGCCCGGGGCAGTTTCTGGTGCGCGCCAGCAACGGCATGGGCATCAACACCAATCAGCCGGCGGCCGCCCTGCATGTCGCCGGGGACGGTAACTTGGTGCTTGAAGGGAGTGCGCCGCAGATCAATTTCTTCCGACCGGGCGTTGACCCAAGCACCTCGCAGAACCACATCGCGCTGGCGGCCAACGGCACCTTGATTACCCGCCTGGCAGGCTCGACACGACTGACCATTACCAACACCGGCAATATGGGCCTGGGCGTGACCGCGCCGACGTTCCGTTTGCAGTTGGCAACCGACTCGGCGTTCAAGCCGGGCAGCAATACCTGGACCACCAGTTCCGATGAACGCCTGAAAACCGGTATTCATGCGATTGACGGCGCATTGGACAAGCTGCTGGCCCTGCAAGGGGTCAGCTTCCGCTGGCGCGATCCTCAGTTGCAAGGCGGTCTCGAGGGCCAGCAGATGGGCTTGATCGCGCAGCAGGTCGAAACGGTTTTCCCGCAGTGGATCGGCGTCGACGCGGCCGGCTACAAAACGCTGTCAGTAGCTGGATTCGAGGGGCTGGTGGCCGAGGCTTTGCGTGAGCTGCGGAAAGAAAAGGATAGCGAGCTGGCCGAGTTGCGCGCGCAGATGGAACAGGATCGCCGTGAGCTGTTGGATCGTCTGGCGGCACTCGAAGAACGGCTTCGTTCGGACGAGGCTGTACTTCAAGCGGTGTCCAGGCGGAGGTGAAGAAAGGCACGGGCTCGTTCCCAGCGGCGCTGAACGGTGCGGTACGGGGTTTCTGTCAGTTCGGAAATTTCCCTGAGCGTCAATCCGGCGAAAAACCTCATGTCGACCAGTTCACGCTGCTGCTGATCGATCTGCTCCAGCTCTTGAAGTGCACGTTCCAGATCCAGCAAGCCTCTCTCCGGGTTTGCAACGGGCAGCTCTTCGGAGAAGGTTACCCTCAGGAGTTGCCCGCCTCGCTTGGCCGTATTGCCAGCCCGCAGGTGGTCGATCAAGACGTCGTGCATGACGCGACCGGCACAGGCAAAGAAGTACCGCCGGCCCTTGAGGTCCAGATGTTCGGATTTGACCAGCTTCATGTAGGCCTCGTGCACCAACACGGTTGGCGTGACCGTTCTGCCAGGCGCCAGCGACGCCAAGCGGGCCATGGCCAGTTTTTTCAGCTCGGGGTACAGGTGCTCGAATAGTTCCGACAGGTCAGGACTATCAGAGCCCAGCAGCCCGGTAATGTTGGTTTCCGGAGGCGACATGGCTCGCATAGTAAAGCATGCAGCCACGACTAGAAGTGGGTCACTGCCCGCTCACCTCGGTGTTTCTGTTCGACTGACCAAAGCTTGCATGCGTCGGGTGGCAATGTGGTCGACGCCGTAGAAACCTTGGTGGGCTTCCAGCGCCCGGGATGCAAGCCCCTTCGCCTCGGGGTCGTTCTGCGCGGAAAGAAAACTGGTATGGTCAGCGAGCAGCTTCATACCGGCCTGTCCGGCATTGATGCCAGCCTGGTCGGTCAGCTGCTGCGCCTGCTGGTAGGCTGTGCGAGCCTCATAGTGGCGCTCCAGCGCGATCAGTGCGGCAGCGCGAAAGCGCAGGGCCTCGATCAGGTCGTCCGCTTTCTCCCAGCCGTTATTCCGGTACAGCTCCAACGCCTCATCCGCATATTGAAGCGAGCGTTCGGCGCTACCCTCGGCCAGGCGCAGTTTGGCCAGCCATGTCAGGGTGGCGCCAACAGTGTTGTGTCCCTCTCCCAGTTTTTCCAGGCGAATATCCAGTGCTTCTGCCAGCAGACTGTCGGCTTCATCAAGGCGGTGAAGTCGGATTTGCAAGTAACCCAGGTTGGCCGTCGCCACGGCATAGCGCAGGTCGCGTTCGCCGAACAATTCTCGGGCCAGGTCTCGGGCTCGCCGCTGATAGGGCTCGGCTTCGGCATAGCGCTCGACACCGCCAAGATTCGTGGCGAGGTTGTTGTAGGTGGAAGCCAGTGACGGATGCTTGCCATCCGGGTGGCGAGCTTCGAGCACCTCCAGCGCTCTGGAAATCGCCTCGGCAGCGGCCTCAAATCGGCCAACGCGACCATACATGGCGCCTAAGTTGTTGTACCGACGTGCGCGAACGTAGTGGCCTGGCGGATAGATCTGCTCGGTCAAATCAACGGCTGTAATGGCATGCTGCAGCGCCTCCTCCAGGTCGCCTTGTCTGCTCAGCAGGATCGCGAGATTGCCATGGACCGGGCCTATTCGAGTCAGG
>PWUO01000194.1 GCA_003562555.1 Dehalococcoidia bacterium | reverse complement strand
CTCGTTGTGGTGGTTAACGCGCTGGCCAACATCCTGCCCATAAACGGAATAACCACCGGAGAGGTATCGGACCGGTATGACAACCTGTTTGTCCCCGCCGGGCTGACTTTTTCCATCTGGGGCATCATCTACATACTCCTGGCCATCTTCGTG
Organism: Dehalococcoidia bacterium; assembly: GCA_003562555.1. Lineage (GTDB taxonomy): Bacteria > Chloroflexota > Dehalococcoidia > GIF9 > AB-539-J10 > SKVJ01. The sequence goes on along the minus strand of PWUO01000194.1, from coordinate 2,371 downwards.
GTGTACCAGTGGATTACCGCACGGCACGAAACGCCGGCCGCTTCGTTCAGCGGAAAGGTGGGGCCATGGTTCTTCATCTCCTGCCTCGCGAACGCCGGCTGGATAGTTGCGTGGCACTTCGAGATGCTGCCACTTACCCTCGTCCTCATGCTTGTACTGCTCGTCTCCCTGCTGGTCATCTACCTGCGACTGGGAGTGGGGATGAAGTATGTCACGCGGGCCGAACAGTTCCTCGTCGACATTCCGTTCAGTGTCTACCTGGGGTGGATTTCCATTGCCACTATCGCCAATGTCTCCGCGTTCCTGGTCTCAATTCAGTGGGGCATGCTCGGGCTCGGACCACAGTTCTGGGCAGTCGTGCTTATCGCGGTCGGAATCGCGCTCGCGCTGGTGATGGCCATAGTGCGACAGGACATTTTCTATGCGCTGGTAGTGGACTGGGCGCTCCTCGGGATCCTGCTGAAGCGATTGGCTGATCCGGTGACGCCGGACCAGGTGGTGGTCTATGCCGCTATCACGGGCCTAGTACTAGTCAGCGGTGTGATCGTCCTGCAACTCATGCGGCGACGAATCTACCGACCGGCCGTCAGCTAGCGCCTTGTGCAGGCAAGCGACACGGCAGGCCAAAGGGGAGGCTCCGACGAACTTTGCACGATCAAGACCCGGTGTGCTTCAGCCATACGCTGAACACGGTTCTCCACAACGGCCGAACATGCGATAATGGCACAGCGCCAGACTAAGTCGAGGTACGGCGGTGGCGCAAGCCAACGACACGGCATTGGTGCGTCGTGCCTCGCTGGACGGCGGAGAAGTTATTGACAGGAAGGGGGTACACATTATGGCCAAGCTTGTAACAGGAGGCACGGGATTCATCGGAGCCTGCCTCGTCGACCAGCTCCTCGAGCGAGGTGAGGAGGTGGTCGTACTCGATAGAGTCCAGACCAATCGATGGGACAACCTGCCGAACAAGCCAAGAGTAATCATGGCGGACATTACCAACTGGCCGGAGGTAATGAACGTCATCAAGGAGAACCAGTTCGACTGCGTCTACCACCTGGCGGCGATGCTGAGCCTACCTTCGGAGGCAAATCCGTGGGCCGCGTTCCAGGTGAACGTAGTGGGCACGGTCAACATGCTGGAGGCGGTGCTATTGTTCGGCCCCAACAAGCTCATCCTCGCCAGCACCACGGGCACGTACGGACTCGACATCGAGGACCAGCCTGCCATCACGGACAAGACGTTGCAGCGGCCGACCACGATGTACGGGAGCTGCAAAGTCTATTGCGAACTGCTGGGCAGGTTCTACAACAAGAAGTTCGGGACGGACTTCCGTTCAGTGCGCATTCCGTCTCTGGTGGGGCCTGGCATCAAGACGCGGGCCATCGGGCAGTACAACTCGTGGATGATCCAGGAAACGGCTCTCGGCAATCCGTATGAGTGCTACGGACCACCCGACCGTGGCCTGCCGCTGATCTACTTCAAGGACACCGCTGCTGCGTTCTGCGCCGTCGCCGACGCCGACAAGTCGCGTATCAAGACCCTGAACTACAACATCGCCGGCGTGAACACATCCGTAACCCCTTCGGAGATAGAGCGTTCCGTGAAGAAGGTCATTCCGGACGCAGTGATTACGTATAATCCGGATCCAGTGGTCGTGAACTACTTCACCACGATGCGCTTCGACGCGCTGGACGATACCGCGGCGCGAGAGGAGTGGGGATGGCAGCCCCAGTTCAACAGTGTGGATGCCATCGTGGAAGATTTCGTAACGGAAGTACGGGAGCACCGCGACCGCTACGGCATCTAGTTTCCAGTGGTAGTTCAGCACCCGGCCCTGTCTGCGGTTGCGGAACCGGGGCCGGGTGCGCGTATATCACCCTCAGTAGCCTTTTCCGGAGTTACAGAGTGAGTCTGGGAGCCACCTGCCATTACGCCTGCAGCACTTTGGACAGGAACAGCTTCGTGCGTTCTTTCTCGGGGTTCAGGAAGATTCTATCGGGAGTTCCTTCCTCCACAATCAGTCCCTCGTCCATGAAGATACAGCGACTCGCCGCGGCACGGGCGAAGCCCATCTCGTGAGAAACCACCACCATCGTCATGCCTTCGTTCGCCAGTGCCTGCATTACGTCCAGCACTTCCTTGATCATCTCTGGATCCAGCGCGCTCGTGGGTTCATCGAACAGCATGATCTTCGGATTCATCGCCAGCGCACGGGCGATCGCGACACGTTGCTGCTGGCCACCGGAAAGCTGACCTGGATAGGCTTCCGCCTTCTCGGAGATGCCCACCTTGTCGAGAAGCGCACGCGCCGCTCCTATGGACTCCTCCCTGGGGCGCTTTCGCACGACACACTGAGCCAGCGTCAGGTTCT
>PWUO01000276.1 GCA_003562555.1 Dehalococcoidia bacterium | reverse complement strand
GGGAGAAGGCTGTAAAAGAGGGAATCACCGGCTGGGTACGCAATCTCAGGGATGGACGTGTAGAAGCCATCTTCGAAGGTTCCAAAGAAAGGGTGGACGAAGTGATCCGATGGTGTAAGCACGACCAACCGATAGCAAGAGTGACCGGTGTGGATGTGACCGAGGAAGAATATTCCGGTGAATTCGACGGCTTTGACATAAGACGATAAGATACTTTCACGAAAGTTTTTTAACCATCTAAATCTATGCTTTAGGTGAAACCCTAGTTGGAGAAATGGGAGTCCTTAATATGAAAAACAATAATATGAGAATGGCAGCTTTTTTGACTACAGTAGCACTGTTGATATCGCTCTTTTCGGCGATGCCTGTTATTTCTTCTGAAGAAGGAGAAATGAACACGGTTCTGGTAAGAGTGAACAGTTCTGACGACATGATGAAGATAATGAATGCCGAGGTGGAATTGATACATGATTACGATGGATACGTACTCCTGGAAGCCCGTACCTCGGTCATATCCCATATGGAGAGGAGCGGACTGACCATAGATCGGATGGAAAACCGTAACAGACTGTATGTCAACGGATACCATTTCGATATACATGAGGGTGATAGTTTGTTACCTGGGGAACTCACTGTTTCAAGTTACGAACCAGGTGTACAAGGTATGTACATTGTTCACATGCGAGGCCCCATCGCAAACATATGGCCTTCTAGCCTGGAATATATGGGCGTTGAGATAATGCACTATATGCACAATCACGCATACCGGGTAAGGATGACACCTGATGTCGCTGATAAGGTATCAGACTTGAATTTTGTAGATCATGTGGGCATCTATCATCCGTTTTACAAGATGCAACCTGATATGAGCCCTGGTATAGTTTACATAGGATTGGTTCCGGGAGCAACTCGTGAAAGTATCAACATGGTACAAGATATTTCACACGTTCTTTCATTCACGTATATTGAAGCAGATGGATACCGGTTCAAAAGTTTCGTCGATTCAAAAGAGATGCTTGTGGAAATTGCCAATATCAACGATGTTAGCTATATATCCGAATACACGGAGCCGACCCTTCTTGCCGAAATAGATTCACAGATAATCGGCGGTGGTGCGTGGTATATGGATGACGATAATGATCCGAGTACTCCTTATAGGGCGTACGGGGATTACGGTGCATACATCAACCAGATAGGATATACTGGGTCAGGTGTAACTGTTGCTATAGCAGATACAGGTTTAGGCGACGGGACAACCCCCAATGCAGGACATGCAGATTTTACAGGCCGAGTGATAGGTGGCTATTATTGGAGTGGTTCTACATGGGCCGATGGACATAGCCATGGTACACACTGTGCCGGCTCCGCTGTCGGAGATACTTACGGTGGCACGGGGGTAACATATGCTGGATACGGACCATACTATGCCTCCCAGGGACTTGCATATGACTCACTGTTATATGCCATCAAAATATTTACTGATGGTGGAGGATGGTCAGGACCAGGAGATTACTTCTCTATTCTGGAGGTTGCAAAACAGAACGCTGATACATATGTACACTCAAATTCATGGGGTGGTTCAACAGGAGGTCAATATGATGTTCGAGACAATGCATATGATAGGGCTGTCAGAGATGCAGATCGAGACGCTGCAGGTAACCAACCCATGGTGATAACAGTGGCCGCAGGTAATGATGGGCCAAGCACTTCTACCATAGGTAGCCCCGGCAATGCAAAGAACGTCATAACCATAGGTGCCACAGAATCATATATGCCGGATGCGGGAAGTTATGGTTATCAGGGGCATATCGATTACTTTGGAGCGATACCAGATAATCCTGATAATATGATATCTTTCAGCTCACGTGGTTGGACTGCAGACAATCGGGTTAAGCCTGATGTGGTGGCACCCGGTTATGGTATACTTTCCACTTTAACACCGCAACTAGCCAGTGGTTTTTATACTGCAGACAATAGATATGAATGGATGCAAGGAACATCCATGGCAAACCCCGCCGTGGCAGGGGCCGCAGCGGTAACAGTTGAGTGGTATGAGTTAAACCACGGTTCACGTCCCAGTCCGGCAATGGTGAAAGCACTGTTGATAAACACAGCCAATGATATGGACGATGCAACAGGCAACACCGGACCGATACCCAACCGAGATGAAGGATGGGGTCAGGTGGACATATCCAAATTACAATATCCCCTTGGAGATCCAGTACCATTCTTTTTGTTTGACCAGGAAACAGTATTCACAAGCAGCTTACAGGAAGACGAACATCTTGTTATGTCTGATAGACTGGGAGTTCCTCTGAGATTCAGTCTGGCTTGGACCGATGAAGAAGCACCCTCTGGTACAGGATCGGGCAGAACACTGATAAACGACCTGAATTTAGAGGTGGAATCCCCCACGGGCTTGATATATCGTGGAAATGCCTTCGTAAACGGTGTGACTCCTCCCGGTACCAATGCCATGTCTGATTTTGATCACAACAGTGACGGTTGGGACGATACCAACAATGT
>PWUO01000062.1 GCA_003562555.1 Dehalococcoidia bacterium | reverse complement strand
CGATTGGATGCCGGCCAGGTCCGCTAAGGAAACGCTGAGCAATGTCCTTCGACAGGCTCAGGACGAACGGCAAGTGGCGGATTCCGTTCGTGATGCAGATGATTCCGTTCGTGGTACGGCTGATTCCGTTCGTGGTGAGCTTGTCGAACCACGAGCGGAACCGATTTGTTCAGCGCTTCCTTGATCGCTTGACACGATTTTTTACCGTAGCCCCAAAGGCATCGGCCGCTGGCCAGTGACCATGGATGCCACGAAAACGAGAGTCCTGTTTTTCGCCGAGGGTGCGACACTCGCCCATGTGGCGCGCCCCTACGTGCTGGCGACGTCCCTGGATCCGAGCCGGTTCGACGTCGTCTTCGCGCGCCCCGAGTCATTCGCCTGGTTGACCTCGGATCCCTCCCTGCGGCGGGTCAGTCTCGGCTGCCAGGAGCCGTCGATCTTCGCAAGGCGCCTCGAGCGCGGGCAGCCACTCTACGATCTCCCGACATTGGAAAGCTATGTCGAGGAAGACCTCGCCCTGATCGACAGGCACGAGCCGGACGTGATCATCGGCGACTTCCGGCTCTCCCTCTCAGTGAGTGCACGGCTGCGGTCGATCCCGTACATCACCATCTGCGACGCCTACTGGAGCCCGGAGCGCCCGTTGCATGCGCCCCTGCCGGTACTCGGCTTCACGCCGTTCACGCCGTTACCACTGGCCCGATCCCTGTTTCGCATGGTCTCCCCGATCGCCTTTCGCCACCACACCGTTCCCATGGAGCGGCTGCGTGCGAACCACGGACTGCCCTCGCTGAATTCCGATCTCCGCCGCTGTTATACCGATGCCGACCTGCGTCTGTTCGCGAACTTTCCGGAGCTGTTTCCCGAAATCCAGCCCAGTGCGGCCGCGGATTTCATCGGGCCCATCGCATGGTCGCCCGATCCAGATCCGGAACTTGACCTTCCCGGCACCGACCGGCCGCTGGCGTACGTGACCATGGGGAGCTCGGGCGACCCGCGGGTCCTCGAAGACCTCCTTCCGGTGCTGGAGGAGGCCGACTGGAATGTATTGATCGCGACCGCCGGAAGATTCCAGCCGCACGGAACCTCCTCGTCGAGGATACGGTTTCGCGAGTATCTCCCGGGCGCGCAGGTCTGCAGTCACGCCCAACTCGTGGTGTGCAACGGTGGCAGCCCGACCACGAACCAAGCGCTCGTCAATGGGGTTCCAGTCCTGGGCATCGCGCGGAACATGGATCAGTTTCTCAACATGGAAGCGATCGAGTCCTACGGGGCAGGGATCACCGTTCGTGCGGATCGGGCGGGAAGACGCCAACTGAGTCGCGCCATTACAGAATTGACAAGCAACGGCCGCTACAAGGAGCATGCGGCCAGGCTTGCACGATCCTCGTCCGCTGCGGGTTTCGGAACACGTCTGGCGGTACACATCGACCGGCTATGCAGCCGGAGAGGGTCACGGTACGCTTGATGGCGTGTCGTCCGTATGAACGCCTTGACCACCACGGAAGCGGACGCGATCTGCCCCGAAGTTGTATGCTCAAAGCGGTGTAGGCCAGCCTGTCCTTCAAATTGATTGCCCCGGGAATCCTTTCTATGAGCCAACCGAGCCATCTTGTTCTTCTCGTCCTTCTGATCCTGTCCGGTCCGCTCTTCCTGAATGCCTGCGGCAAGAACCTGACCGCCGAGGAGTACGTTCTCCAGGCCAAGGAGCATCTCCAGACGGGCGATCTGCGCGCAGCGAACATTGAACTCGCCAATGCCCTGCAGCGCGATCCCGAGGCCGTCGAGGCACGTTGGCTGATGGTGCAGGTGGCCCTCGACCTGGGTGATGCGCCGACGGCCGAGAGCGAGGCCCGGAGGGCCTTGCAACTGGGGATGTCGCGAGCCGAGGTCCAGCCCCTGTTGGTCGAGGCCGTTCTGCGCCAGGGCGCGTTCGATCGGACCCTCGCTGAAACAGCGTCGCTGCCCGATGAGGCGACGGACGCCGACAAGGCGAGCATGCTCGGGCTGCGCGGGCAGGCCTTTGTACTGAAGGGCGATATCCAGCGAGCCGAAGCCGCGCTGGAGGATGCGCTGAGCTTTGATCCGCAGGGCACCGCCGCATTGGTGGGGCTCGCAGCCTTACACGCTCTGCGGGGCCAGACCGAGGACGCGCACCGGTGGGTGTCGGCTGCGCTGGAGTCAAACCCGGGAAGCCCTGAAGCCTGGACCGTGTTGGGGGAACTGGAACTGGCGCAGGGTAATTGGGCCGAAGCCGAAGCCGCATTCGGGAGCGCCATTCAGAACCGAGCCTACCCCACTCTTGACCGTGCACACCGAGCGCTTGCGCGCCTGCAACTGGAAAAAGTGGATGAGGCTGCAGCGGATATCCAGGCGTTGCGAAGACAAGGGCTTGGTGAGCACCATTACGCCCAATACGTGCATGGGCGGGTGCTGTTGAGCCAAGGGAACCTCGCGGGCGCGGCCTATGCATTCGAGGCAAGTTTTGCGACCGCGCCCTCCTACCTGCCCAATCGCCTATACCTTGGG
>PWUO01000243.1 GCA_003562555.1 Dehalococcoidia bacterium | reverse complement strand
TCAGGAGGCTGGTTGGCCTGAGGCCGGAGCCGCGAACACCCCACCACAAGAAGCAGCGCACAAATGAGCAGTATGGCTCTGCGCATCGTCACACCTCCATGGCCCGATCAGGCGCCTATTACATTGAACACAATAGCCGGAATGTCAGTGGATTTCAATGGTATAACGCTCATTTGAGGGCCCGGTGTTTAGGCCCCTCGCTTTCATACCAGCGCAGGCAGGCGATGATACGACACCGACACTATTGGACAGATGAACTGTCGCAAACAGCAAGCTCTACCAAGTGTTGACTGCTCGGAGCCAGCTCTCAATGGGTATCGTTCGCGCCATACGGGTGCTGCTCGTCATCGCGATAGTCCTTCCTCTCATCTGGTTCGCCAAAGGTAGAAGGTAGACGGGAGCACCGCGCGTTGCTGGTGCCGTCACTCGGTCATCAGCGACGACATCCGACACCCGTGGCTGACAGTCCGGCGATTCGGTACTGTGACCTGTGTTCCCTCCGGAATTGGCGATTGACCCTGTCATTCCGCAGTGAATGGGAATGTGCTTCGGTGCGTGTGCTCAGTGATCCCGCTCTGTATGCGGCGCAAGCGCGCTCAGTATTCTGCCGGGCGAAGTGGATCTGCGGGCATGGGCGAAATGCAAGAGGGGAGGCTCCCCTCTCCCCTCTCGCCATAACGTGGGCGCCGTAGTCAGTGCTGCGGATTTGTCGCACTGAACGGCCAATTTCATCATGGGCCTCGCTTCTGGTGCTGTCAAGTACCATCTACTGGCTTCTGCTGTCATGCGCAACGCCGCCTATGTAGTATTGTGGCCTCTTATGTCGACTCCTTCGTCTGCTGGCGACAGATGCGGATGACCGTCACGTACAGCTCAGGAACAATGGCCTTTGAGGTGCGCAAGGGCAGCGTCAGGACATGGCTGACAAGTCGATATGTGCCAATGAACGAAAGGACTCATCCCTGACTGAAGCTATCCGCAGCAGGAGAATGACCAGGTGCCTATGCGCACGCTGCCACTTGCTTCGCTCCCCATCTCGTTGATCACGCGTACCACGATGATGGAGGTTCCCGTCGGCGGAGCCTCAAATACTGCAATCGGCCCATCCCCCACCACTTCGCCTCGGTCAGATTGCCAGTCGTACGTGAAGCCACTGTCGTCGCCTTCCACCAACACTTCAATGGAACAACTCTTCTCACCCAGTATCACCCATCCATCATCGTATGGCTCAAACTGCCGGGTATTAATTGGCTCAAGCTTGAAGCCCAGAATCGTTGGCGGTTCACCTCTGCTCACGCTTACCGGAATCGCTCTCCTCGCAGAGCCATCGTAGCCGTCAGTAACATCCACCGTGATCCAGTGCAACCCCGTCTCATCTGGAGCGGTCCATGTGACTGAAGGCCCTCGTCCTGTGATTACGCCTGCAGTGGCAGACCATGCGTACACAAGGTCGTCACCATCCTCATCCACGGCTTCGCAATAGACTTCAATCAGAGCACCGGGGATCACCCATCCGGGGTCGTCATCAACCTCAGCGTACATACCAATGATTACAGGAGGAGTGTTGCTACGTACGAACAGCGCCAACGAAAGCTCATCGATTCCACCATGCAGGTCTGTAACTCTGACATAGACGCGGTGCAGCCCCTCAGCGTCCGGCGCCACCCATTGGATCTCAGAACCACTTCCGCGCAATTCACCGGCTGTAGATGACCACTCATACGCCAGATGGCCAACGTCGTCATGCGACACGTAACAGGAAATTGCAACGGTACTGAGGGGTACTATTCGATCAGTGGACGGAGTAATGGAGAGGATTTCGGGCGGATTGGATGCGACTTGCCCTGGCTCTTCCGTTCCCTCCTGCGGCAATATCAGCCAACCGGACCCGACGGACAAAACAAATAAGATGGCGATGACTGCGATCACGCCAACCACCAGCGCGGTCGTCTTCAGTGCACTTCGCGACGCGCGCTGTGCTGACCGTTCTACATCTGGTGTTCTCGACATGTAACCCCTTCCTGGATATCTCCCGACAAAGTGTAGCACCGGTTATCCCTCTGCGAAACGGGCTGGATCTGGATCATGCCGTCCTTAAGCCACTACCTCATCGAAACCGATGGTGGACTGCCAGAACACCGACAGAACGGCCGTGAGACGAACGTGACGCAACGCGGTTGCGACTGGAGAATCATGGACAATCCAGTCGCATTCGAACGAAACGATGTTCAACCCGGGTTGAGCAGCGTCCTGCGCCAACTCCGGGTGACCAGGCATCATCGTTTTGTGCCCTCAGGATCACTCTCACTTCAGGCCGCGACGACCACCGGAAACGGCGATCACTGTGCCCCGTGTTCCCTGAGCAAGTCAGCAGTCTCGGAGTGACTGCGGGTCTCTGCAATATCGAGTGCCGTGGCCCCATCCTTGCGGGTGAGATTCACGTCTGCGCCGTTCGCCAGCAGCACCAGCGAGACCTCGGTATTGCCGTATACGGCAGCTCGGTGAAGCGGCGCATAGCCGTTGTGATCCTGTGCATCGACATCGGCTCCGTTATCGATGAGCAACTGCATCATATCTCCGTGATTTCCGTGTGCCGCTGCGTGCGCAGGGGTGAATCCGAGGTCGCTTCGCGCGTTGACCTCCGCGCCAGCCATGATCAGTAGCTCGGCAACCTGCAGGTATCCATTGCGAGCAGCCCCGTGCAATGGTGTCAGCCCAAGAAGCGCTGCGGAATTCACGTCTGCCCCCTGATCCAGCGCGGCCTGCACCTGCTCCAGATCGCCATCAGCAACCGCGTCGTGAATGTTGATCTGGATAGCATCCGCGTCATCAGTCGGATCCAGGATCGGCTCTGAATCAGTATCCGGTTCCGGTTCCTCGGTCCGCGCAGGTTCCGTGGGAGTCTCGGGAGTCCGTTCAACATCAACTGGACCGCACGCAGCACTCAGAACCGTAGCGAGGACGATCAATGGTACGACAAGACGTATAGTGGACACACGAACCTCCTCCGCGCAATGTCATGAACGGGCACATACGGACACAACGAAGAAAGGCCGTCCCTGACGCTGCGTCAGGATCGATATGAAGGCACCTAGTGTCAGGCACCCTTGTGAAACGGCGGCCAAAGGCATCGACCTGGCCGCCGACTCTTCTGGCAGCGTACATGACCTGTCAAAATGCAGTCAAGCGCAGCCACGCATGGCACCACACGTCAACCTGCTGCGTTGGGATGGGTACGACTTGCGTTACCCAAAGTATCGACGCCAATGGCCCGTGGCAGTATCGATCAGCGAGAGTCTTATGCGCGCAGCATCCATGAGACAGCTTGAAAGCCCAATCTCACGTTAATCGAAGCGTGTTCGCCTTCATGCGTCAGACATTGACTGTACAGTGACAGCGGCCATATACTGAATAGACACACGTGGCACTCCGGAATCAATCTACTCGGTAGCAGGATCTCGGCTGACTATGCATCATGCAGGTACTTCCCAGAAACAGTCTTAAACGACTCCATGCACCAAGCCGAGCAGAAGTAGTACACGGTGCCGGCGGGATGCAAGTCTTAGCGCCAATGACGGCCGGAGAGTAGCCACTCATAACCGTTATGGTGACCTCCTGCATCCTGCCCCTTACTTGAGCATGGAGCGAGACCTCGGGACAAAGAAGAACCAGACAAGCAACTCGATCGCCAGAACTCCCCCGACAGTCACTCCGATCCGGCCTTCGCCCGTGCAAAATCATCAGTCGCCTGGCGTGCGTCATACATCGTCAGGCTCGCAGCAGCACGGGCCGATGTCAGGATGCCATGCCGTACTGAAGAACGAGTGTGCCGGAAAGCAAAGAGATCACTCATTAGCACACTTCCAGGGATCGCACTGTGGTTCGATAGCACCCTGCACGACCCCTCAGGGCGCTGCGTCAGGCAAGGGGATCACCCTGCCCGCCGTTTCTTCCTGGTCGATCATGAAACGCAGCGCCATCAGGATGAGCACTCTTATCGCGAGTCCCGCAACCGCAAGGACCTGTGCGTCATGAAAGGCAAAAACTTGCGTGACGAAGATGGCAACCAGTATCGCAAGGTGGAACATCCTGTACGCGGCAAGGCGCGATCGCCAGATAGTGAGGATTCCGAACGTGACCAGGACCGCGGATATAGTCGGGGCGATGACCTGGATCCAGTCAACAACGGACTCAGGTTGCTGCTCGATGTGAAGCGCGATTCCGATGGAGAGTATGACCGCGATCAGGAGAAGCCCGCTCGTGCGTGCTGCGCGCGTCGATGGGTGCCGAGTGAAGTGTGCGCCGGAGACAAGAACCATGCCGACTAGTGCAAGCACGATCATACCAACGAGAAATACAGACCAGCTCACCTGCAACACCGTTTGGAATAGCGCACCAACCGAATCAGCCACGAAGAGACCAACTAACACATGGGTAAACCACCATCTTCGGACCACCCATGTGTAGGTGTTTCGCAGGGACTTCCTCGCGCGCTGAAAGGTTGAAGGCCGTCTTACTGCAGGGCTGTCGATGCCGTTTATGGCATCTCGCAGTGACTGAACCATGGGCTGTTCCGGATCGCTCCGCTCCAGCAGAAGGAGAGCGTGGCGGCGCTCCTCCGGTCCGAAGTCACGCAACACCGCCTGCTGTGCGTACTGCAACGCATTGACCAGCGCTGCCTGCTCTGTCAGCCTTCGTGATCGCTGAATTGCGCGCAGACCGATGAAGAGTGCCACGAAGATCACATAGATGATGGCGAAAATGGGCTGGTAGAAGTAGTTGTTATCAAGGGTCATTACTTTCCCAAGCTCATCGACGAAAGCACCAAACCCGATGCCACCGACAACGGCCGCAACCCCCTGACTCGACCGACCAATATAGGTCAACAGGATGATGAGTGCCACAAGCATCAGCAGGCCGCCCCACAACATGTGAGCGAAGTGAAACGGCCCAACAACTACCCTGCCGGTGATGGGAGCAAGATCAACAAGGTACCGGTAGGCGAAGAGCAGATACAATCGAATGACGAGAACCGCGGCAACCGCGGCGATGAAGAAGTCCTCGAGCAATACGCCGGCCTGCACATTGCGAACGAACGTCCGCTCGCGAACCCACCGGTCTATCATGCCGCCGAATCGGCTCACAGGTATCCTCCGGTTCGGACGGCCACTGCCGTCGCGCCACGTAGCTCACGACCAGGCAGTAGCCACACGTCCATCTAGCAGTGACAGGATCTCAACGATCGACATAGCTTCGCGCTCGGTCAGGACGATGCCACCGGTATTGGATTATGACAACAACCCTTTCTCATAATGCGTGCGTTGAGCGCTCCTCATACGCGTTCACCATATGACACTGAATCTCACCACTGTATCGTCGTAGTCAGGTTCCGGATAGTAATACCCGGGCCTGGGGATTATGCTCGCATTGTAAGACCGTCCAGCCCGGAGGTTCACCTCCTCGTTGGTCTGGGGTTCTATGAAGACGAGACCCCTGTCAGTGGTATCGAAGGCCACGATTGCATGGCCGCTGCCGTTCGGGAAGTAGATGTTTACGTACGCGCATCTCATGCCGAGCATCGCCGCGCTGGCCTTGACATCTGCACTGAAATCCGTGCAGTTATAGTCCTCGATATGATACTCCCTGTCGCTGGTGGGATCGTTCTCCAGGAACGCCGCCATCATCTCATACGTGGGATCGCTCAGAACATAGCCGTACCCGATTGTCAGCCGGTCATAGTTGACCTCAAGAGCCGCAAGTGCGGAACGCAGCGAATCCACGGTCGCATGTGTCCCGGAGAGCGTCGCCTCGGTTAGCGCGAGCGCCTCCCGAGTCTCCTGGAGGTCACGGTCGATCGAGGTCAGATCGGCGCGTGTCGCATTGAGATCGGCCTCTACCTGCAGAAATTGGCCCCTTGTATGGGCCAACACGTGACGTGTATCGTTGAGATCCTGCCGCAGCACCAGCAACCCTGCAGCAAGTACAACGATCACGATCGCGGACAATACGACAGCGGGTAACAGTATCCTGAATCCCGGACCCCTGCGTTCGGACATTCTGTTCTTCTCCTCAGAGTCTGCGCGCACCGGTACTGGATGCCGGCGCCTTTGGCCGGGCGAAGGGCAACTGTACTCAGCTAACTATAGCAAGGACACGGGAGAGCGCCTGAATGAATGGCGCCTGCACCATGTCTAATGTCCTTGCAGGCACGAAGTGTGAGCGCAAATGCCCCGACAACGTATAGCGAACGCGTGTCGCAACGAGGCCGGTGAGCGAGAAGCCTCACGCCGAGTCACTCCGTCGAAGACGGAACACTACCTCGGCGATGACTGCTGCAATTGCGAAACCCGTCGTGACGAACAGGTTGTACATTCCAGCCTGCATAGACGGCCGAAGCGGGTCACTGGTCACGGTTATCACACAATCCACAATCCATCCGATGCCTGCTCCGGCGATGAAGACAATACCCAGGCGGTACAGACGGAGCAACGTTGGAATGCCGCCAAGGAGCGCCACGATTAGGACATACGAGCGTATGAGTCTGGAATCTGGCGTCACACCGTAGGCCACATAGTGCCCAACCGCGAACACGAGCGCAAACGCGAACACCGCCGTCGCTGCCGCGATGATGGAGCGTCTACTGACCCCTATGACCCTCATGCCACCCTCAACCGGCCCCCTCGACTGTTTCGGCGCCACGCATGACCCTTTCAGCTCGCCTGCACGCGTGCACTTGCTTTCCTCATGGCTGCTGCTGGTAGACCGATGGCACCAGCGGGCAGACGAAGGACGCCCGGCCGCTACCCACAGTCTGTCCGAAAATGACTCCCAGCAGGAACACGACGACCAACGCCGCACCTATTACGATCTTCGTCTTCTGTGTCAGTTCACTCAAGGCTCTATCTCCTGGCTTCCGTCGGGCCAACTCAGATCTTCGTATTAGCAGTCTGTACTTGCAGTGTCGTCCTGGCCCGACTGTTTCTGAGGGCAGCGCATGGTGCCGCAGATAATTTATGCCACGGGACCCATGAAGTGCTCGAACCGGTCCCGCTTAACCTTGCAGACGGGACAGGTCTCGGGTGGATGTTCCCTCGCGCACAAGTAGCCGCACACCTTGCAGCGCCAGACGGGCAGCGAAAGTGTCGGAGTCGCGGCTGTTGCTGCAGCCGGTGCCGCGGATCGCTTTCCGGGTGGGGGACGACGCTCGGGTATGCTGTCAGGTGGCCGTTCACCTTTCTTAATCGCTTCAGATACATACAGGGCGCAGTAACACGCACCATAGTCGTCAAGATCGGGGTCCCTATAATCGCATGGACAAATGATATCCAGGTCATGCACCTTCTCTCCGGATGCGAGTCGGCAGGGACAGGCCCAGTATCCGTATCTGCGTTCGTTTACGATGAGACTACGCACCAGTCCCTTGGTGAACTCTTCGTCGGGATTCAGGTGGTATCCGCCAGCCTCGGCTTCGCGATCCAATCGCTTATAGAGCTCATTGATCTCAGCAGCATCGATGTTCTGTTCGCTCACTTCCCCACCGCCTTCCTGATCTCTGCTTCTTTGTACCCAACAATTCCAGTCGACCTGTTGATGACGACCGTTGGGAAACTGACGCTCGGGTTCCACTCGGAAACTTCCTCAACCGCCTTTCCCCTGTCCGTACCTGTAAGCTGGTCAACGAACACGTAGTCGTATGCGACACCCAACTCGTCCAACAGCTGTTTCGTCTTAAGGCACCAGCCACAGGTGCTTAAGCCATACAGCATTATGTCGCCTTTGTTCTCTCCTTCAACACGTGTCTTGTTCATTTGCACTAACCTCCTTCGATCGCGCGCCATTCAGGCAGCAGGCTACGCTCTCGGCCTCGGCCTGTCTGGGAGCGCATGGCCCTTACGCGGTCGATGTCTGACTGGGACGATTCTAGCAGACAGAGCTCCTTCGGCACGGATTGAACGTGCCGAGCGAATGGACCCTCGATGCGAGTTTCGCGATCCGACCGCTCTGTTTCCGGCCGGCAGCGAATTTCGTGACATCGTCGATGCTCTGAAGTCGCGGCACCAGGTCACACAGGCCATACGCGGCACAGGCGTACGTAGAATCACACCGCATAGAGCATAGGGAATCTTCCGAAGCGGCGAAGCCTGCATCCCTCAACTGACGACGAACGTGCCAGTCATAGTGAACGGATGCGGATCGCAGCGGAAGAAGTACTCACCCGGAGACTCCGGAGCCGTGAAGACGTATTCGATCACGTCAGGACCCATAATTATCTCCCCAACGAAGATTGCGGTCGTCGCCGCGGAACTCTCGTACAACGCAAAATTGTGGGAATCAGAGTCAAGGTTGTTAAACACGACCGTGACCTCGGAACCGGCAGGCGCAGCCAGAGTTTCGTTGTCAAACCTGCCGTTCTGGGCACTCAGTTCGATGGTGACAGGCTCGCCAGGCTGCGGCGTAGGTGTGGGCACCGGGTCCGGTGCAGGCTCACCCGCACAGCCGAACAGCAGCAACAGGGAAATCGCTATAGCAACTGACCATCTGTAGGGCAATGACATGAATTTCCTCCTCGTCAATGGCAAGATCGGCGTCGCAGCGACACGACCATCATGGTCAGTCGCTGACAGGTTTGGGCCCATCACATCGTTGTCCGCGCCTCAGCCCGAGGTGAGTGCGGTTGCTGTGCCCGGCCACCGGGTATCACAGGCAAGGAAACGATGAGACGCTTCTCGTGCAACCGGTATAGTGGACTACTTCAAATGAGACTTGACCAGTCTCTCAAGCTCGTCCACGTTTCGTTCTTTCTCGGCGAGCAGTCGTTGCCACAGCTGAACACATTCGTCACAGTGCGCAGCCTCCTCTTCGTAGAGGGTTCTCATACGCCATGCAGACTTGCTCTCCTCCACAAGCTGCATCATCAAGTTGTATGTGTTGTTGTCGAGCATTTCCCCACCTCCGTTATGTTTCGTCATCGGGCTAATCTGGCTCCGCACCCATCACTACCGCTCATTGCCAGAATATCGCGGTGTCAGACCCGATACGTGAGCTTCACCCAACATGCTGCACGGCTTCTCCTACTGTGCGGATGTCGGAAGGATCACGTAACGCACCACGTGCCGTTCGCCGAGTCGTACTGTCTCAATGCTTCCGGACAGCGACCGTAATGCTTCACGGACGCGCGCATCGACAGAGCAGTCTGATGGGCGGCAGGCTGAGGCCTCCTCCCCGTAGGAACTCACCATAAGCAACCAGTAGTGCTCGTTGGCATCGAGCGCTACCTCCATCCTGCATGAGTCATCAGCGGCCCGGGCAATCAGTTCATCCCCAACCTGAAAGAGGACGGTGCACCTCGCGGCATCAAGCGAGTGCTTCCCGTTGCTGCGATCCTGGAATGACCAGTCGAGTCCTGCAGTGGTTTCGAAATGACTGAGTCGCGACTCGAGGGCGGAAACCACTCCATGATGGTCCCACACCTGTGGTCGGCAGGCCGCTCCGAGGTCAGCCGCGTTGGCAGTCGCCTCGCGAAGGAAGAGCGCAATCGTCTCCAATCGACCGGACAGTGGCGGTTCATCGAGCTTGTCCAGATCCTGTCTGAGTGCATCGAACTCTAGCCATGCATTCTGAAGCGCATCCCCAATACCCCGCTGAATCTGGCCGGCAATCTCAGCCCGCTTAGAAACCGCACGCGTATTCACAATACTCAGGAGCGCCCTCACCTCTTCCCATGATGGCCGCATGTCGCCGGAGTAAGAGCTTTCTTCGTATGGTGGGTGCAGCGAAATGACTACTCTGTCGATACGTCGATTCTCAGATAGGTCAGGACTCGCATCGACATTCACAGCGAACGACGTGCCGT
This sequence comes from Dehalococcoidia bacterium, assembly GCA_003562555.1. Classification (GTDB taxonomy): domain Bacteria; phylum Chloroflexota; class Dehalococcoidia; order GIF9; family AB-539-J10; genus SKVJ01. Next base: position 41 of record PWUO01000243.1, on the reverse strand, counting down.
CCTCCCGCATCAGGACGCAACGTACACCCCTCACTACCCTC
>PWUO01000132.1 GCA_003562555.1 Dehalococcoidia bacterium | reverse complement strand
GGTGTACGCAAGGAGGTCGACGTGAGCCTCGTGGACGGTGTGCAAGCGGGCGACTATGTCATTCTTCACGTGGGTTTCGCGATCAACCGGCTGGACGAGGACGAAGCACGGAAGACTTTGGCGATGCTGCGCGAGATGGGCGTACAGCCCGAGGCGGCCGCGTGAAATACGTCGACGAGTTCCGCGATGGCAAGGTCGCCCGGAGCCTCGCGCATACGATCGCTACCGAGGTGCGGCCCGAACGGCGGTATCACCTCATGGAGTTCTGCGGCGGCCACACCCACGCGATTTCGCGCTACGGGCTGCGCGATCTGCTGCCGCCGGAGATCCATTTCATCCATGGCCCCGGTTGCCCCGTCTGCGTATTGCCCATCGGACGCATCGACAGCGCGATCGAGTTGGCACGCGACCATGGAGTGATCCTGTGCAGCTACGGCGACACCCTGCGCGTGCCGGCGTCGGAACGCATGAGCCTGCTGCGCGCGAAGGCCGAAGGGGCGGATATCCGCATGGTGTATTCCAGCGCCGACGCCCTGAAGATCGCGCGCGATAACCCGCAGCGCGAGGTCGTCTTCTTCGCCATCGGCTTCGAGACCACCACACCACCGACCGCGGTCGCGTTGCGTCAGGCGCGTACCGAAGGTCTGAAGAATTTCAGCGTGTTCGCCAACCACGTGCTGACCCCGTCGGCGATCCAGAACATTCTCGAGTCGCCCGAGGTGCGCGAACTCGGCACCATCCCGCTGGACGGGTTCATCGGCCCTTCGCACGTGTCGACGATCATCGGCAGCCGGCCCTACGAATTCTTCGCCGAGGAGTTCCAGAAGCCGGTGGTGATCGCCGGTTTCGAGCCGCTGGATGTGCTGCAGTCGGTGTTGATGCTGGTGCGCCAGCTGAACGAGGGCAGGGCCGAGGTCGAGAACCAGTTCAGTCGCGCGGTGACCCGTGAGGGCAACCTGAAGGCGCAGGCCCTGGTCGCCGAGGTCTTCGAACTGCGCGATCGCTTCGAGTGGCGCGGGCTGGGCGAGGTGCCCTACAGCGCGCTGCGCATCCGCGAGGCCTACCGCGACTTCGACGCCGAAGTGCGCTTCGACCTGCCGTACCGCTCGGTCCCCGACCACAAGGCCTGCGAGTGTGGAACGATCCTGCGCGGGCTCAAACAGCCGCAGGACTGCAAGGTCTTCGGCACGGTCTGCACGCCGGACAACCCGCTCGGTTCCTGCATGGTCTCCGCCGAAGGGGCCTGCGCCGCGTATTACACCTACGGTCAGTTCAAGGGTTCCGCAGAGGTTGCGGAGGCCTCGTGAGCGCCAACCCGAAGCCGCTCAAGCGTGGCTACATTCGTCCGCTGGATCTCAAGCACGGCAAGGTCGAGATGTCCCACGGCGGCGGGGGTCGCGCGATGGCGCAGTTGATCGACGAACTGTTCCAGCAGGCCTTCGACAATCCCTGGCTGCGCCAGGCGAACGACCAGGCCCTGCTCAGCCGTCCCGAGGGCCGCATCGTGATGGCGACCGACAGCCACGTGGTGTCGCCGCTGTTCTTCCCGGGCGGAGACATCGGCAGCCTGTCGGTGCACGGTACGATCAACGACGTCGCGACCAGCGGTGCGCGCCCGCTCTGGCTCTCCGCCGGCTTCATCCTCGAGGAGGGTTTCCCGCTCGCGGACCTGAAGCGCATCGTCGATTCGATGGCGGCGGCGGCACGGGAAGCCGGGGTGCCGATCGTGACCGGCGACACCAAGGTGGTCGAGCGCGGCAAGGGTGACGGGGTGTTCATCAACACCACCGGGGTCGGCGTGGTGTCGGACGGCATCGAGATCTCCGGGGACCGCGCCCGTCCCGGAGACCGGATCCTGGTCAGTGGCTACCTCGGGGACCACGGCGTTGCGATCATGTCGCTGCGCGAGAACCTGAGTTTCAGCACCAACATCGTCTCCGATTCCGCTGCGTTGCACGACCTGATTGCCGCGATGCTCCGGGCTGCACCCGATATCCATTGCCTGCGCGATCCCACCCGCGGTGGGCTGGCTTCCACGCTGAACGAGATCGCGCGCCAGTCCGGCGTCGGCATGGCCATTCGCGAGGAGGACATCCCGGTACGCGAGGAGGTCGAAGCCGCCTGCGAACTGCTGGGACTCGATCCGCTGTACGTGGCCAACGAGGGCAAGGTGGTCGCGATCTGCCCGGCGGGGTCGGCGGACGCCCTGCTCGCGGCCATGCACATTCACCCGTTGGGCCAGGACGCCGCGATCATCGGCGAGGTGATCGAGGACAGCCACGGCTTCGTGCAGATGGAGACCAGCTTCGGCGGCCGCCGCAACGTCGATTGGCTCTCAGGTGAGCAGCTTCCGCGCATCTGTTAATCTGATTTATACGAATCGTCCGCTATCGAATTGATTCGAAAAATGTGGTTCGCCTTGAGCTGCAAGGCAGTTTCCTGAAAATACCGCGACCCGCGGGAGCGCGCTTCGTGCGCGATCGGGGTACGCTTCGCCGCGTTCGTTCGAATGAGGGTGGCTGGAGGGCATCCT
>PWUO01000217.1 GCA_003562555.1 Dehalococcoidia bacterium | reverse complement strand
GTTGTACTGTTCCTCTGAATACGTGTGCAAGAAGTGGGTTCAACCCACTTTTTTGTTGTTGACAGAGATTGGCGGACACATAAGGCATATATTATGAAGACCGAGTTCATGACGGCGATCACCCAGCTATCCTCCGAGCGAAACCTGTCCAAGGAGGTGATCCTTGAGGCGCTTGAAGCGGCCCTGGTCTCGGCGTACAAGAAAGAGGTGTTCACCGAGGAACAGGACATAGCCGTCAGGATAGACAGCTTCAGCGGAGATATCCACGTCTACCTGCTCAAGTCGGTCGTGGAAGACGTGACGGCCCCGGAGCAGGAGATCAGCCTTGCGGATGCACGCAAGATGCGCAAGGACGCAAGCGTCGGCGACACGATCGAGATCGAGGCCACACCCCAGGGCGCGCGAGCCGGGCGCATCGCTGCACAGATAGCGAGACAGGTGGTTCTGCAACGACTGAGGGAGGCCGAGCACCATGCCACCTTCGAGCAGTTCGTCGGCAAGGAAGGAGAGGTCGTCACGGGAACGGTGCAGTTCGCCCAACCGAACGCAGTCTACGTGAACATTGGACGGCGAGAGGCGATACTTCCCACGAGTGAGCAATTGCCTAACGAGCGGTACCACCAGGGGCAGCAGCTTCGCTTCTACCTGCTGCAGGCGTCTCAGGAGGGCCGTAACCCTCGCGTGATGCTGTCGCGCTCTCACCCCAACCTCGTGCGGAAACTATTTGAGATCGAGATACCCGAGGTCCACAGCGGTGTGGTGGAAGTAAGATCGGTGGCGCGAGACCCGGGACAGAGAAGCAAGGTTGCGGTTTCCAGCCGGCAGGAATCGGTCGAGCCTATCGGATCGTGTCTCGGTCCAAGGGGCATCCGTCTCCAGGGTATCGTCAACCACCTGAACGGAGAGAAGGTGGACGTCGTTGAATGGAATCCGGATCCTCGAGTGTTTATCGCCAACGCGTTGAGCCCCGCACAGGTGGCCCACATATCCCTGGACGAGAACGCCCGGACCGCCATAGTGGTCGTTCCGGACAAGCAACTCTCTCTAGCCATTGGCCGGGGTGGACAGAATGCCCGGCTGGCAGCCAAGCTCACCGGTTGGAGAATTGACATCAAGAGCACCTCGGCTGCGGAGGCCGAACTGGGCGAGGCAAGGCTGGCCGCAGCCGCTGCTGCCCCTGCTGAGCAGATCGACGCCCGCGAGACCGTCTCCGACGTGCCCGCCGAACAGCCGCGGGATGTGACGGCTGCAGAGTCGACGGCAACCCCATCTGACATCACGACGGAGGTTCCCCCCACCACGGACACAGACGCCCTGCCGGACATGGCCAGGTCCGAGGCTGGTGACGAAGAGGAACCGGAGCAACAGGAAGAGGGTGCGGAGACACTCGAACAGTTGCTGGCCAGCGAGGTATTCAGGTTTGAGGAGGATTCCGGAAAGGATTCCCTCTCGGTACTCAGGTTCGCCGAGGATATCCTCCCGGGCGGCAGAAGAGGCGGCAAGAGCGACAGAGGAAAGAAGAAGAAGCGCCGCACCTATGGTGACGATACGGATGACACGCCCTAAGCAAGCTCCTCAGCGCACCTGTGTGGGATGCGGGGCGAGGAAAGACCAGAGATTACTTGTACGCATCGTCCGGGGCCCGGACTCCGGGCTGATCATCGGTGGAGGCCGGGTGAGCGGCAGGGGTGCGTATATCTGTCCCGCAAGCGAGTGCTGGAAGCGGGCACTGAAGGGCACTCGACTTGAACACTGCCTGCGCAGCTCGCTGACCATCGAGAACAGAGCGGCTCTGCTACAATACTTGAGTTCGCTCCAGGAGTCTGAACCCAATGGCAAGATTCACACCGAATAGGAATAGAGCCCGACCGAGCCAGAAGCCACGGTCGCGGCAGCGACCCGAGGCGGCACCCGAGTCTGCTGCTCCCCCGCCGCGAAAAGTCGATGCCGGCCGGGTTACGCAGGTGGAGTTAGGTACCAGTGGCTCGATGACGGTGAAGCAGCTTTCAGAGGCGCTCACCCTCGATGTCGCGAAGACGGTCAAGCAACTCATGCGACGTGGCGTCATGGCCAACGTCAATGACGTAATCGACTTCGAGACCGCCGTCCGCGTGGCACAGGACCTCGGATACCAGGTTGTCCGAAAGAGGCAGCAGGCCACCGAGAAGACGAAGAAATCGTCCGACGGAGAGAACCTGGAGACCCGCCCCCCGGTGGTGACCGTAATGGGTCACGTGGACCACGGCAAGACTACGCTCCTGGACACCATTCGCAACACGAACGTCACCGCAAGAGAGGCGGGAGCCATAACGCAGCATATTGGGGCATACCAGGTTGAGATAAAAGGCAAGCAGATAGTTTTTCTGGATACCCCGGGTCATGAAGCATTTACAGCGATGCGAGCTCGGGGAGCACAGGTTACCGACATCGCAGTACTGGTTGTTGCTGCTGATGACGGCGTTATGCCGCAGACTGTTGAAGCTATAAATCATGCGCGCGCTGCACAGGTGCCGGTGTTGGTCGCTTTAAACAAAATC
>PWUO01000230.1 GCA_003562555.1 Dehalococcoidia bacterium | reverse complement strand
TGCCAACTGGGTCATCGGGGTTACCTGGCTCATCGGACTCAGCCTCATCGTCCTCCTGTGGGTCAGACGAGAGGAGCAGATGCTGATCGACCGGTTCGGGGATGAGTACCGATCCTACATGGGGCGTACCGGTCGGTTCCTTCCCGCTGCGAGAGTCGCGAAGTCTTCCACGAGTGCTGATCGTGCGACTTGACACTCGTAGCCGTACCGACTACACTCACGAAGTCTCCAAATGGTGTAGAGTCATGAAGATGAATCGCCTCCCGACCGCGTGTGCCTTTGCGTACTGGTTTACGTTTACGTTCCGCACGTACGGGAGCGCTCACCAGATGTTGAAGTAGAGAACAAGTCAGAAGAACAACAGAGAGGGCCCTCCCGGGAGGGCCCTCTTCTTTTCTCATGTGGAAATGTGAGGCCATTGTGGTCAGGAAATATGCTAACGAACGAAGGAGCGCGCAATGATTATCATGAAGACCGATGCGACCGAGGAGGACATAAGCCGGGTCATTGCTATCGTGGAGGAGAGTGGCCTGCGTGCCTCGGTAATTCGAGGTGAATACCAGACTGTCGTTGGCCCGGTTGGCGATGAGCGACTCCTGGATTTCGACCGCCTTGCCACGCTGTCCGGTGTTAAGGAAGCCGCCAGAGTTGAGGCACCCTACAAGCTCATCAGTCGTGAATATGCGCGCTTCTTCGGTGAGCCGGGCGCACACCGGACGGTGGTGATCGGGGATGTGCGATTGGGCAATGGCGAACCGGTGATAATCGCCGGGCCATGCGCGGTGGAGAGCCGACAGCAGATCATGCGGATCGCCGAGGAGTCTAAACGAGCTGGAGCCCATATCCTCAGAGGAGGGATATTCAAGCCACGGAGCTCCGTCCACGCCTTTCAGGGCATGGGATCCAGTGGACTCGCGGGAGCAGAGGAGGCGTTGACCTGGCTGAAGGAAGCCGGTGACGCCTTCGACATGCCGGTTGTCACGGAAGTCCGCGGAGAGTCGATGGTCGACCTGGTTGCGAAGTACGTGGACATAATGCATATCGGAGCCCGGAACATGTACGATCAGGACCTCCTGGCTGAGGTTGCCCGAAAAGGCAAGCCGGTGTTGCTGAAACGTCACTTCGGTGCCAGCATCGAGGAACTGCTGTCATTCAGTGAGTACGTCGCGGCCGAGGGCAACAAGGACCTTATTCTGTGTGAGAGGGGCATCGTGCCTGTCGGAAAGGGCAAGAGCTACACCCGTTATACCCTCGACCTTTCGGCGGTGCCGGTGATTCACAACGAGACGTATCTTCCAGTTCTTGTTGATCCCAGCCATGGTACAGGGCGGCGTGATCTGATATTCGATATGAGTTGTGCGTCCATCGCGGCAGGCGCTGACGGTCTGATGATTGAGACCCACTACAACCCCGCAGAGGCACTGGTGGACGGTCCGCAGATGGTGACTCCCGATGAGCTTGCGGAGATAATCGAAGCCTGCCGCACGTTGCATGCGCTGAAGCAGAAGGCTCGGCGCACCGCTTGGTAAGATGTGACGGGTGGTCTCCTGGCGAGACCGTGAAGCGCCCCGGCACGCTTCCGTGGTACCATCAGGAGGCGGAAGCTGTTTCTGATGCACATCCTTTTGCAGGGGGTCAGTCATGAGCGCTCAGGTGCGGATCGAGCCGGCGACCGAGGCGACCATTCGCGATTTCGCGAATGTCATGGTCGAGGCGTTCAGCACGGAGGGCACGAATGCGTATCTGTTTGACTTCTCGAAGCGTTCGGCCTGGAGGGCACGCGTGCGCGCTGCACTGGTCGAGGCCCGGTTGTTTCACGAGAATCGGAACCATGTGCTGGTCGCGATTGAAGATGAACAGGTGGTTGGCGGCGCCATACTCGCAGTAAACCGTGGGCGGCCGGTGTTGAAGCGTGCCATCCAAACGTTGCGATGGATCGTGTCGGGAGTGCCTCTAATCACCGCGGTCAGGTGGAGGCGAGTGCCCGGGGTGATGAAGGCGGTCAATCTACCCAGGAAACCAGACAGACCGTACTACACCCTCGCTGCTGTCGCCGTGCACCCTGCCCACCAGGGCAAGGGAATTGGCAGGCTCATTCTGGATGAGATTCACCGCATCTGTGACGAGGATCTGGGATGTACCGGGGTGTACCTGTACACGGCTGACACCAAGAACCGCGTGATGTACGAGCGGTGTGGCTACAGGTGTGTCGCCGAGCGCTCGAGTGGAACGTTGACCATGCACCACATGTTTCGTCCGCATCCCGCGAACGAGTTCACCCTTGGTACGGATGATCCCAGCATATAGCTTCGTCGACCCCGGTTTGACGTCTCGTTTCCACGATTGATTGTGCACGTTCCCGTGATTCCCGGGGGTTCGAACATGGCAATGCAGAAGTCAGTTTGCTTCCTTGCCTGTGATACTTCATCGTCTCCCGCGTATATATCTGCACAGTAGCGCCCTAACCTGGTACAGCCCAGGTAACAACCGACACTAGTGGCGCAGGAGGTGTGGAATTGCGAAATATCCTACTTTCGATGGTCGCTCT
>PWUO01000179.1 GCA_003562555.1 Dehalococcoidia bacterium | reverse complement strand
CTCCATCGCGGTTCCGCTTACCCCGGAGGGGTCCGCTCCCTCCATCCTCCCGCCTCCTTCGGTCAATTGCACATCAGAATCGGAACCGTACCCGCGCTTTACCGCCCAGGAAGCGCCGGCAGACAGGAGCGACTCCTGCTCGCGACGGGAAAGCTTGAATCCTGAAGATGAACCAACCCCGCAGGGTATCTTCGAGAAAAGCGACTCTGTCAGAGCCTCTATCCTGGGCTGAACATCGTCAAGCGTCAAATCAGTCCTTACAAGGCGGACGCCGCAGTTGATGTCATACCCGACTCCGCCCGGTGAAATCACGCCTCCCGCCTCCGGGTCGGTAGCAGCCACGCCCCCTATGGGAAAACCATACCCCCAGTGTATATCCGGCATAGCGAGAGAGCGTTCGACTATACCCGGCAGACACGCCACATTAGCGACCTGTTCGGGCCCCCTATCTGCGCTTACGCGCGAGACAGACCTGTCATCGGCGTAAATCAACCCGGGCACGTTCATGCCCTCTACAGCGCCCAGCGGCACAAGCCATCTGTAATCGTCGATTTTCTCTAGCCTTATTTCAGACATCGAAGATCACCTCCGCAGTCCACAGCCCCTCTTTTTGCCCGACTTTCAAGCCGTGGTAGGTAACGCCCTTCACTTCCATAAGAGCGCTGTGCACGGCCGGATCGAAGCTTTCCCCGAAGGCATCGGCGGAAAGGGTTCTTTCATCGATGCTGATTATGGTGAAGTGCGAAGATATAAAATGCTCGAGCTCAAACTTCAGGAGCAGCCTTCCCAGCCAGCCCGCGAGAAGGTCCGGCAGATCCTCCCCGCTGACATCAACACGGCCGCCTTTTTCCGCGCCGGAAATGTTCTCAAGGCCGAAAATGATGTCAAACAGCGCGGCGCCGGCGCCGGCGAAAAGCTCCGCCGGGTCATTCCCGAACACCCTTATCCCCGTATCAGCGGTATGGTCAATCAACTGATAGCGCTTCGCCATCCGGGTTTTCCTCCGTTTCTTCCTCCTTGACAGCAAGCTCGGCCACAGCCACCACCCTGTCCTGGTCGTCAAGCCGGATAAACCGCACCCCCTGGACGCTTCTGCTGGATACCCTCACCTGCGCGACGGGTATCCTTATCACTATGCTTCTGGCTGTTATTATCATAAGGTCATCGGCATCGCTTACCGTCTTAAACCCTGCCACGGGGCCGTTTTTCCGGCAGATTTTCATGTTAATTACGCCCTTGCCGCCTCTTTTCTGCAGACGGTAATCGGTGAAGCGGCTACGCTTGCCGTAACCGTTTTCTGTCACGGTAAGAACGGTGGAGTCGGGCTTAACCAGGGTGGCGCCCACTACCACATCATCTTCCTGCAGAGAGATGCCGCGCACCCCCCTTACGACCCGCCCCATCTCCCGCAGGTCCGTTTCAGGAAATCTGATTGCTTTGCCGCTCCGGGTGGCAATCAGCACTTCCTGCTCTCCGTCTGTAAGTTCAACATCTATCAGCCTGTCTTGCTCATCCAGGTTGATGGCGATTATGCCTCCGGCCCTGGGCCTGCTATAGGCCATGAGAGGGGTTTTCTTGACCACGCCCCGCTCGGTAATCATGAGAAGATTTGCACCGTCATCAAAATCCATAACATGGATAAACGCTGTAATCCGCTCGTCCGGGCCAGTGTTAAGCAGGTTCGGGATGGCCTTGCCCCTGGAGAGCCTGCCTCCTTCGGGCAGCTCGTATACCTTGACCCAGTAGCATTTTCCTTTGTCGGTGAAGAAAAGGATGTAGGCATGCGTGGAGGCTATGAAAAGATGCCTGATGAAATCCTCATCCTTCCTCCCCCCTCCCGTCACGCCCCGCCCTCCCCGGTGCTGCCTTCTGTAGGCGCTGACTGGAAGCCTTTTTATATAGCCGGAGTGGCTTATAGTCACCACCATGTCTTCCTCGGCTATCAGGTCCTCGGTGGTTATGTCAACGACGCTCTCTACTATCTCGGACCTTCTCTCATCGCCATACCTGGCCTTCATGTCCAGCAGTTCCTGGCGGATAATACCCATGAGCTGGACGTCGCTTGCGAGTATCTGCTGGAGCCTGGCGATCGTTTTAAGCACCTCCAGGTATTCGCTTTCCACCTTATCACGCTCAAGACCGGTAAGCCTCTGAAGGCGCATATCAAGAATTGCCTGGGCCTGTATCTCGCTTAAACTGAACTTTTTAACCAGGCTTTCCCTTGCGGATTCAACCGTCTTGGAGGCCCGTATGGTCTTTATAACTTCATCTATGCGGTCGAGCGCGATTTTCAGCCCTTCGAGTATATGGGCGCGTGCCTCGGCTTTCGCGAGCTCAAATTTCGTCCGGCGGGTTATAACCTCGCGCCTGTGCTCCAGGTAATGGAAAAGCATTTCCTTGAGGGTAAGCACCATCGGCCTTCCCTTTACAAGCGCAAGCATGGTTATCCCCATGCTTGTATGCATCTGCGTCTTGTTATAGATATGGTTAAGCACCACATCGGCCTGCTCATCTCTTTTTACTTCAATCACAACGCGGATGCCGTCCTTG
>PWUO01000305.1 GCA_003562555.1 Dehalococcoidia bacterium | reverse complement strand
TTTCTGCGCCCCTCCACCATACCGGCGACCAGTGCGATGTCCTCGATTCGACCATTGGTACAGGTGCCTACGAATACCTGGTCCACGTGCACTTCACCGAGGTCCGCCGCCGGGCTCACGTTGTCAACGGAGTGAGGACACGACACCACCGGCACAAGCGAATCGAGATCAAGCGGCACCGTTCGAGCATACTGTGCGTCAACGTCAGGGGCGAGAGGGACGAAGTCTTGAGTCCTGCCCATGGAATCCAGATACTCATGAGTGCGCGTATCGCTCGGAAAGAGTCCCACCTTGGCTCCCGCCTCAACCGCCATATTCGAGACGGTCAGTCTGTCAGGAACACCAAGCGTCGAGACACCGGGGCCGGAGAACTCAAGCGCCATATAGGTTGCGCCATCAGCGCCGATGAGCCCGATGAGATGCAGAATGAGATCCTTGGAACACACGCGCGCCTTAAGCTGTCCCGTAAGCGTCACCTGCAGGGATTCAGGCACTCTGAACCAGTTCTTGCCAAGCGCCATGGCAACCGCCACGTCGCTGGAGCCCATGCCTGTACCGAACGCGCCAAGCGCACCTGCCGTCACGCTGTGCGAATCGGCGCCGACGATGACCTCGCCTGGCCGTGCGTAACGCTCCGCCACTATCTGGTGACATACTCCTTCACCAACCTCGCTCACCACACAACCGCACTCGCGCCCGAATTCCCGCATGAACACGTGATCCGTAGAGAGTTGGCGGGCGGGGCTCGGTGCTGCATGATCCATGAAAAGTATCGTGCGATCGCGGTTGGCAGGCCGCTCAACTCCGGTCTCCTTGAACAGCCGTATCGTCAGCGGCCCCGTCGTGTCCTGCACGAACACGAGATCCACGCGCGAAATCACAATGTCGTTCGCCCACGCATCAGTACCGGAACGGTCCGACAGTATCTTCTCGGCCAGAGTCTTTCCCATGCTTTCTAACCTATTACCGCCAGTGTCTGATTCAGCTGCACCTTGTCACCCGGCTGACACGTGACCGCCACTACCCTTCCCTCCTCGGGAGCGGGTAGCACGTTCTCCATCTTCATTGCCTCGAGAATACAGATGCCGTCACCGGCCTGTACCTCGTCGCCAACCTCGACCAGCACGCGCACGATGGTTCCGGGCATTGGGGCAAGCAGAGGTGTACCCTGCGGGAGTTTCTCCGCCTGCTTTATCGCAGCCTCACCAACATGCTGCCCGGACTCAGGTACAGTCTCTGCAGTGAGTATGCCTCCCGCACGAATCTGGTCACACAAGGTATCCTCATGCTGAATATCATCAAGCGTCTTGCCAATAGTATCGACCGGCGGCGCCTCAAGGCCGTACTTCCAACGCAGGAACCTCATTCCCGACGTGGGGTACAATACATACGTCAGCACGTCCTCTTCGTCGCTCGTCATCCCGGCTACGTCGCGACGCGCCGCATCGAGCTCCGGCTCGATGACATCACCGGGACGGGCGGAGATGGGCGTCTCACCTTTCTCGTAGCCCTTGAGGATGGCAGCCTGCACCTGAGGATCTACAGCAGATGGAGGACGGCCATACATACCGTACACGTACGCTTTCACCTGCTCGGAGACCGCCTGATAGCGTCCGAACAGCACATTGCTGACCGCCTGCGATCCGATGATCTGACTCGCAGGAGTCACCAGAGGTGGAGAGCCGAGTTCCTTACGTGTCCGCGGCACTTCGGCGTAGACCTCGGGAAGCCGCTCAAGCGCATTGGCCTCTCTCAATTGTGCCACCATATTGCTGAACATGCCGCCCGGTATCTGATGCCGCAACACCGCGGTGTCGATAGTCGAGAATCCGGTGTGCACCAGGTAATCCCTGTACTTGGGGGCAAGGGCCTCAAGAATGCCATCGAGCTCGAGAATCCGGTCGAGGTCAAGGCCCGTATCCCGCGGTGTATCACGCAATGCGGCGATTATGGTCTCAAGAGCTGTATGGGAGGTGCGGAGAGCGAACGGCGCGAGGCACGTGTCCAGGATATCCACACCGGCTTCAACTGCCTTCAGCAGACTCATTGGCGCCATGCCGCTGGTTGCATGACTGTGAAGTGCAACCGGGACATCGAGCGCTGCCTTGAGCGAGAAGATCAGGTCATAGGCATCATCCGGCGCCAGCAGTCCAGCCATATCCTTGACGCAGATACTATCAGCACCCATATCCTCAAGCGTCAGCGCCTTGTCAACGAAGTACTCGACCGAGTACACAGGACCACCGAGTTTCTGCTGGGTGAGGGAGTAACACACTGCAGCCTGGACGTGCTTCCCGCTCTCCTTGACAGCCTCGATGGCGGCGAGAAGATTGCGTTCGTCGTTCAGCGCGTCGAAGATGCGGAACACATCGACGCCGTTGGTCGCGGCCTGCCGCACGAATGTCCTGACCACGTCATCGGCGTAATTCCTGTAGCCGACGAGGTTCTGGCCTCGAAGCAGCATCTGAAGCGGAGTCTTCGGGGCGGCACGCTTAAGCAGTCGCAGCCGCTCCCAGGGATCTTCGTTGAGGAACCGGGTCATTACATCGAACGTTGCACCACCCCAAACCTCCAGCGACCAGAGCCCCAGTTCATCCATTCCTGGCGCCAGCGCGAGCAGGTCATCGGTCCTCACACGGGTGGCCAGCAACGACTGGTGGCCATCTCGCAGCGTAACGTCGGTTATGCGGACAGGCGTTGGCTCGTACATAGACCGTGCGGCTCCTCACTTACGGGTTGCTCAGGAACGCGTATTCTACTGTGAATCTGCTGCTATAATCAAAGACACTGTGCAGTACCGCACACGCGGGCAGTTCGTACATCATGGATATGACTCGCTTCGTCTGGGGGACCCGCACGTACCTGATGGGGATCGTGAATGTGTCACCCGACTCCTTCGCCGGTGACGGTATATACTCCCCGGCTACTGCCCTGGAACTGGCGACCCGAATGGCACAGGAGGGTGCCGACATCATCGACGTGGGAGGCGAATCCACGAGACCGGGGTCCGTGCCCATACCCATCGATGAGGAGATGGCACGTGTCGTACCTGTGATCCGTGCGATCCGACGCGAACTGGACCTCCCCCTCAGTGTCGATACCTACAAGTATGAAATCGCTGAGGCTGCCATCGACGCGGGCGCGGAGATCATCAATGACATATGGGGCCTGAAGCAGGAGCCACGACTCGCCGACCTCGCGGCCCGGAACGGTGCTGCCCTCGTACTGATGAGCAATCAGCGCGACGTCTCGCCAAATCACGATGTGGAGTTCGAGGACATCGTGGAGGTCGTCTTGAATGACCTCAGAAGGGCCACCGGGGAGGCCGTTGCGCGTGGCGTGCCAGCCGACCGGATCGTCATCGACCCCGGGATAGGTTTTGGGAAGACGCAGCCACAGAACCTGTTGCTGCTCCGCAGGCTGCGAGAGGTCGCTGACCTCCCATTCCCGCTCCTGGTGGGAACATCGAGGAAGTCCGTCCTCGGCCACGTACTGCAACTTCCCGCTTCAGAGCGTTTAGAGGCGACCGCCGCCACGATAGCCCTCGCCATCGAGAGGGGCGCCGATATCGTGCGCGTGCACGACGTCAAGGAGATGTGGCGTGTCTGCAGAGTCACAGACGCCATCGTGCGAGGATAGCTGATGCAGCAGGTGGATGTGTTCCTCGGACTCGGGTCGAATCTGGGTGAGAGACTGTGCAACCTCGAAAGAGCGATAGCCACGCTGTCCCTTCACCTGCACATCCGGTCCGTATCCCGTGTGTACGAGACCGAGCCAGTCGGCTTCGACGATCAGCCCCCTTTCCTCAACATGGCATGTCACGCAACTACAAGCCTTAAGCCCACCGATGTGCTTCGCCTGACCCAGGCCGTCGAGGTGCAGATTGGCAGAAGTCCAACATTTCGCAATGGGCCACGTATCATCGATATCGATATACTGCTGTTCGGCGATGTCTGTATGCGAAGCGAGACGCTCGAGATTCCACACCCGGGCCTCTCCCTACGATCGTTCGTGCTCGTACCTCTGGCGGAGGTCGCTCCGGACTTCGTGCACCCATTACTGCACAGGACTGTTCAACAACTGCTCAACGAGTGTGACGACCAACACTGGGTGCACCCACTACATGGAGGACAGGATGTATCAGCTATTCGTTGAAGAACACTTCGACGCCGCACACTATCTACCCGAATACCACGGCAAGTGCGAGCGTCTGCACGGTCATCGCTTCAAGGTCGTAATCCGCGCCGAGGGGACTGCGGTTGGCAAGGATGGTATGGTGTACGACTTCGCGGAGATGAAGCGGCACCTGCGCGACGCGCTGGCTGTCCTCGACCACTGCTGCCTCAACGAACTCGAGGAGTTCTCTGTAGCACCTCCTTCGAGCGAGAACATAGCCAGGTGGCTGTACGAGCGAATTGCTCCACAGTTACCAGTGGACGCACTACGCCTCAGCGCAATTGAGGTATGGGAATCGCCCACTGCGGGGGTCATATACACCCCCTAGTCCTGCATGTCGGGAGGCAGCAGGTTTGGGATGGTGTCCACGATCGGGTAATCATGGTCACAGTTCACGCACCGCAACGAGCCGGACACGATCTCCGTATCGTCACGCTCGGTGACCGTGAGCACGAGGTCTCCCTTGCACACAGGGCAGACGATGATCTGCATCAGGTCGTCTCTCATTTGAGGCGGAGTATAGCAGTCCGGAGAGACCAGCGAGCCTGCACCAGTCCAGTGCTATAATGCGTTGAGGAGATATCATATGGCCGTCAGCGTGAAAAAGACATACCGCGGACTCAACCCCGAGATGCTGTACGACGAGGTTCGTCACCTTCTATCGAGACACGGACTCCGCGCGGCGGAGGCGCACCTCCAGACATACTCAGTCTCCAGCGGCGCCACACAATCCCGCGTGACCGTTCCGGTGTTGACGGGCGATGGCACCGAATGCGGCAGCCTGCATGTACTGGGTTCAGCCAACGGTGACGCGCGCATGACGTTCGACCTTGATGATCAGTTGGTTTCGGACGATGTCGTGAAGGCGCTGCAGGAAGATATCGCCTTCATGCTTGGTTCGTACGAAGTCAGATGGTAGGGCTTCCAGGAAGCCAACAGTTCGTCCTTTCATCTCGCGACCCGGAAGCCATTCTCAAGGCACAACGTCCGTGTACCGCGTGAGGCGTGCGGAGTGCCGGTAGAGGTCATCCACCGTCACACCTGCCTTATGAAGCGCAGTTCGTATGTCATCGAGGCGCTCCTGCACCAGGCCGACATGCAGTCTCATGAGCTGACATAGTTGCAGCGTTCGCTCCGGAGATCCAGCCAGTACCTGCACCGGACACCTTCCCCCACAATACGGATACACGCCGCAGCGGCAGCAACGTAGTACCTCCCGGTAGCTGACCAGGGATCGCAGTGAAGACATGAGCGACTCGCCGTTGTCGTCCTGCGGCAGCAGCCCTAGTGACAGGGGCAAATCGGCACAGGCGGAGAGTCTTCCTCCTACGATATCGTAGTTCTCCGCCAACTCAACCGCACAGGCGCTGTGTCCGCGCACACGACCTGTCAGGAGATAGAGCACCAGCTCGTTAACGTGGATGATGGAGAGAAGTCGGCCGTTTCGCAGGTGTTCCACGTACACATCCAGCACGCTCTCGAGCTCTGCAGCGTAGCTATCCACGTACGCTGCCAGGTCCTGGTACGGCTCCGGTGACTCCGCCCAGTGCCAGAATAAATGGCCCACAAGGGAGTCATCGACGTATTCCATGAACTGATCGAAACAGTTTCGAAGCGACTGCTGCTCACGAAGCGTCGACCAGAACAGCACGTCACAATCTGAGGTCTCGCGCAACCGTGCCAGCCCTGCCTGGATGGTGGAGAGATCCGTCCCCGGGCGGAAGCGGTTGTGCTGGCGGGCGTCACCGTCAATCGACACGGAAAGCAGTCTGACACGATTCCAGAGGTCAGGATACGCCGTGATGGCGCTGTCCAGCAACTGTCCGTTCGTGTAGAGCATGTACTGGACGCGTGAGGCAATCGGTGATGAGTCCAGACAGTAGAGAAGCTCAGAGATTCGGCCAGCCTCGAGCAGGGGCTCGCCCCCGTACATCGCTACGGTAACGGGACGGTCGCCACAGGCCTGTGCAACACGGACAATCGTGTCCGCGTCCCGTGCGGGGTCACACTCGAACTCGGTCATCACCTCACCACGGCCCCCACAACCCGCTTCCAGAGCGGTATTGATGCAGCCCTCACACCTGGCGTTGCATTGTCCAGTTACCGTGAGGTGGATGATCACGTCATCATCTTCACGGTGCCCGTCCTGAACCAGTGGCATGGGCGACATGCATACTGCATCCGGCCGTGACAGGTCGCCGAAACGAGGATGCACTGCCCCGGCCGCACCACGAAGCGTCGCGAGCCTTTCCAGAAGCGGCGACAGATGCGGAGTATTCTCAGAAGCAGTGTTCATGTGAATGCATACACATAGTAGTCGACAGATATCCGGGCCTCAATCCCTTGACGATCCGTGCAACAACAGGATGGCGCAGACGCCGGAGATGATGAGGAGCACGACACCTGTTGACGTAAAGGCGATGGTGAAGCCGAACCGGTCTATGAGGAAGCCTACAACTGGTGCAAGCATGCCACTACCCTCGATAGAGCCGAAGAAATAGAGGCCCAGCAATGACGAACGCTTCCCACGCGGCGTGTGCTTCACCACATAGGACTCTGACGCAGGCGCACGAGCGTACATACCCGCACCAAGGAGCAGCAGGAGTCCCATTACGATCACTCCGGAATTGACGAAGCTGAGTACCATCAGAGCCGGGCCTGAGAGCAACGCGAATGCCACCACCACACGCACTCTTCCAATGCGATCGGAGAGATAACCTCCCAGTAATGCGGCCCAGAGCCCTGTGGAGTAGAACAACGCCACCGCCACCGCCGCATTGTGCTCCAGATACCCGTACACGTCTACAAGGTAGAGCGGAATGAACGCCACGACGGCCAGCACGGCAGCAGCCGTAATGCTGGTCAGCACGAGGAACGTGGCCATACGTGGCCAATCGATTCTGAATTCGTCTTCGGACCCGCTCCACTGTTCATCATCAGACGGCATCGGTGAAGCTGGCGTCGACACGGCGCGTTCCCTGCGCCCAAGCAGCACGAAGAACCCCATGCCGAAGATGAGAGCCGGGACCGCGAGTCCCATGAATGGCATGCGCCATCCCCACACAGCGGCAAGGGCCGCCGCCGCCAGTGGGGCCACAAAGTAGCTGACGCTCCCGCCGATCATGTGGATCCCAAGCGCACTCCCTCTTCGTGCCGGATCCACCAACCTTGAGATGACCGATGGAGCCGCGGGATGGTACCCTCCGCCGAGCAGGCCCATGAGCGCCAGCGAAACCAGCAGCATTGTGTAGCTGAGCGATAGACCAACCATGAGTCCCGTAAGCGCCACACCACTGATACCCACCAGCAGGAGACGCCTCGCCCCGAAGCGATCCGCAAGCCATCCTGCCGGAAGCTGTGAGAAACCATACGGAATTGAAAATGCGGATACGACGAGGGCTGCACGCGTGTAGTCCAGCGCGAATTCGTCCCGAATGAATGGCAGAAGGGGTATGGGTAGTGCGGTGACGAGATGGTGGGCCAGATGTGCGAGCGCGAACAGAACCACGATGCCCGCGGGAAGCTTACCCTTCAGGCTCAACCCGGATACTCCGCGCCGCTGTTCTTCATGCCACATGCCCCGTAACCCAGTCGGCCACATCGTCGATCACCATCCGGGATGCACTCAGGTAGTGACATTCGCCCGGGTACTCCCGGTAGTCTGCTCCATACTTGAGAGCAATACGGCGGGCAATCGATGGAGGAGTGGTACGATCCTCGGAGCCGACTACCACCAGCACGGGACATGAGATCTCCTCCTCATTGACTGCCACCTCACCCCGGAAGATTTCCCACAATGCTCTGCCCGACTCATAGAGAAATGACCGGTACACGACGGTCTGTTCGCGAGGTGACAACGTGTTCAGCAGTCCGTAGCGCGCATGCCGTTCGGGAATGATGAAGGGTCTGCGCCACAAGGCATCCGCGATGTTACCTGCAGCACAAAGAAGCACTGACGGCCTGACTGGAGAAATGCCGCGAGGCCCGACCGGGCTGAGAAGTACCAGTGATCGAACCTCCTTCGTTTCCGCGAGCTTCTGGGCAACCAGTGCCCCCATGCTGTGTCCTACCACGATCGGTGGCTCAGGGAGACCTGCAGCCACGTCGCGCACCTGTGCGACGTAGTCGAGGATGCTGGTCCGCCGCAGCGCAACAACGTCCTGTGGTTTCTCATGGTGCAGCAGTGTCACCGGGTGTGTTGCCAGACCACGCTGCTCAAAGCACCTGCTGAAGCGATTCCAGTACGCCAGATCTGACCACATGCCATGGATAAGCAGTACCGGCGGTGGAGTCACGATGCGCGATACTCCCTCATGCCGACGATACGCTCCGCCATGGAACGGACAGTATAGCCTTTTCGCGCGCGAGGTGAAACCGGCGGGGCATTACGCAACACCGAGGCCATACACGCGAACGAAAATCAGCCGGAATTCACGCGAAGCCGTGCCATGAAGTCACTGCCTCCAGGGGCTCTCGAGTGCTGTCCAGCTTGTTCGCGGGGAAGCTCCAGTCGGGATAGCCAATCGCCACCGCTGCGGTAAGGCGCGAGCCCTCGGGAATACCGGTGATCTCCTGGATGAGCTCCGGATAGCACAGCGCCTGCTGATCGATGCAGGTGCCCAAACCGAAGCACATGGCAGCGAGACAAAGCGCTTCGGTCAACAACCCCAGGTCAAAATCCGTGCGGGAGCGCTCAAGCGTACCGTCGGTGTAGATGAAGACACCCACCGGAGCGTCGAAGAACCGCAGTGCCTTGCGGTTCCATTCTTCCCTGCCCTCCATGTCATCCCTCTCAATCCCGAGGAGCTTGAAGATCTGAATGCCCACCTCCCTGCGTCGCCGCAGGTAGTCGCCAAACAGGTCCGCAGGCGCCACGTCCGGATTGATGGGAGCCCCTGCTTCACGCAGTTCGACCGCACGACGGTTCAATTCGGCGAGCGGTTTGCCGGTAACGACGGCCAGCAGCCACGGCTGCGCATTGGAGGCTGAAGGCGACTGAATCGCCAGTTCGATGATCCTCTCAAGGGCATCCTGTGGCACCGGATCGGGCAGAAATCCACGAATGCTCTTTCGTGAGATCATCGCTTCTGAGAGCGACATGCACTCCATTGTGCACCTCCACGACATACGATTACGGACAGGCACGAATAGTACGCCCGGGCAACTGATGGCCGCAAGCTTGAGCAGCGATTCAGGACCCGGAATCAACTCTGCCAACAGGTACAACGTAGAGTGGAGCCTCTCGTTCCGGCCTCATCAGTAGTGCCTTCAGATCGCCATCATTGAAAGCGCCGACCACCACGCTACCCAGGTCGAGAGCCACCGCCTGGAGACACAGGTTCTGCGCAGCATGGCCAACCTCCATGTGCACGTACCGCTCAGCACGGTCGGCATATCTGCTCCTCGTTCTCTCGTACACTCCACTGAAAACGAATACGGCTGCGCCGTCGCTCACACTCGACTGTCCCAGAGACACTGTGGACAACTCAGTCCGCACATCACCGGACAGGATCATCTCCAGACGATGATCGCCAGGCACGTACCTGTACACACCAGCGTCAAGGCCCTCAACGTCTCCGGCTACCAGGTACAATTCAAGGGGATACAGTGCACCGGCTGACGGAGCAGTGCGCCCTCCCCAGCCAGCCGTCACTCCCTGGGCTGCCCAGAGGAGCTGAGCGACCTCATTCAGATACAATGATTCTCCGGTGTAGGCACGCACCGAACGCCTCTCAAACAGCGCGGACTCGACTGATGTGTCTCCATCCAACCGCACCTCAGGA
>PWUO01000249.1 GCA_003562555.1 Dehalococcoidia bacterium | reverse complement strand
CCGTGCCTTCGGCTCGCCTGAATTCTCGTACCCTCTGCACTATCGTTCGGCAGCCTTGCCAGGCGTTCTCGTACGTGTCCGACCCGCTGCGACATCTGTTACACTTGCTGCACTCATCTCCGAGGAGGCAATCGAGTTGAAGATCGTCGATGTAGAAGCCTTTGTGTTCGATGCCGGGTGGCAGTCATGGACATTCGTCAAGGTAAGCACAGATGAGGGAGTAGTCGGCTGGGGAGAGTGCAGCGTCCCTCGTGCCCCGTTTGCTGTCGTTGGTGCGGTCGAGGACATCAGGAACATCCTGGTCGGCACCGATCCAAGAGCCTACGAGATGCGCTTCGCAGATATGTCGCGCCTGAACGTCCAGGGGCCACTTGGCGCCAGGGCCCAGGCAGCCGCAGGCGTTGAGCTTGCGCTCATTGATATCAAGGCCAGGGCCCTAGGCATCTCAGTGGTTGAACTGTTCGGAGGTCCAACGCGCGAGGACCTGAGACTCTACTGGTCTCACTGCGGCACCACGCGCGCGCTCTATCCGCAGATGGGCACGCCGCCAATTCGTACGATGGCTGATATCCACGCGCTGGGCAAGGAGGTTGTTGCCAGTGGCTATACCGCTCTGAAGACCAACATCATCATTCCTGGTGATCCTCCGAGCGTGCACTTCCACGGATTTGGTGGGGGACCCGGGACTACCGATCAGGTCGCGAACAATGCGATGCTCTCACACATCGAAACGCTCATCGGCACGTTCCGTGATTCGGTTGGTCCCACAGTGGACATCTGTCTCGATCTCAACTTCAATTTCAAGCCCGAGAGCTGTATCCGCATTGCACGGATACTTGAGCCGTACAAGCTGATGTGGCTTGAGATCGACATGTACAGCCCCGAGGCGCTGCGAAATATCCGCGATTCCAGCAGGACGCCGATTTGCACCGGCGAGAACCTCATCTACATGCGCGAGTTCCTGCCGTATTTCCAGAACCGGAGCGCCGATGTATTCATGGTGGATGTCCCATGGGTGGGCTTCAGCCAGGCGAAGAAGATCGGCGAGCTGGCCCAGGTGTTCGAGTTCAACATGGCGCCACACAATTACTACAGCCACCTGGCGACGTTCATAAGCGCGAGTCTGTGTGCGGTCCTTCCAAACGTCCATATCATGGAGACCGACGTGGACGAATTGCCTTTGAAGAGCGAGCTTATGACGCAGGTCCCTGAGGTTTCCGGCGGGAAGATGAAGATCCCCTCGGGACCCGGCTGGGGTACTGAAATCAACGAAGAGGTGCTCAGGGCACACCCGTGGAAAAAGGCGAAGGGGTGCTGGTAGGCACGTACCCTCCAGATTGCGTCGAGGCAGTGAGAAGAGGGCGGGGGCTCAATGCCCCCGCCCTCTTTCTGTGTGTGGCGGTGCGCTTACGCTGTGTGGTGTGGGACCTTCGGGCCGACGGGTGTGCGCAGTACGCCGATGCCCTCTATCTCCACTTCCATGACGTCGCCGATGTTCACGACGTAGTGGCCGTTCTCCGGGGTTCCCGTGAACACGACGTCCCCGGGTCTCAATGTCATGAACTCGGAGATGTAGCTGATGATCTTCGCTGCACTGAACAGCATCTCGCGGGTGCTGTTGTCCTGGATGACTTCACCGTTGATCCGTCCCTTTATCGCCAGGTTGGCGGGGTCAAGATCAGTCTCAAGCCAAGGTCCCAGCGCGGAGGACATGTCAAAACCCTTCGCTCTGGTAATGACGCCGTTGTCCTTCTTCAGTATGTCCATCATCCCTATGTCGTTGCCACAGGTATAGCCAAGGACGTAATCGAGGGCCTTGTCTTCAGGCACGTCGCGTGCGGTGCGCTTCATCACGCAGCAGAGTTCGGCTTCGTGCGACAGCATGTCGGTGATTGCCGGACAGGGTATCTCGACCCCTGGGTCGAGCACGGTGGTGGGAGGTTTGAAGAAGAGAGAGGGTTCCTGTGGTACCGCTGCTCCAAGGTGCCTGATCTCGCCCATGTAATTAAGGCCGCAGGCCACGATGATGGTAGGCTCCGCGGGTGCCAGCAGTTTGGCGTCGGCAATGGCGCAGATCCTCTCGCCCTCCGTGTACTCGCCGTAAAGGTCCCCCTCCAGAGAGTAGATGTCACCCTCCTCGACGATGCCCCACACCGCCGATCCACCGTGCTGAATTCGTGCAAGTCTCATGGTTCCTCCTTACGTCATATGACCGGGCTCAGGTTCGCTCGATGTGTGACCCGCGTGGCACGTGAATCTACCTAGTCTTCCGGTCCGTACGTCAGCCGTAGCAATCGCTGCAACGCGCCCGAAGCCCTGCAATGAGGAAGGCCCGGAGTTGCTCCGGGCCTTCCTGGATCACTGTCTATGAGGCCGACCGGCTGCTATATGCCACCGAGTGTATCGAGCTGTGCCTTCGCATCGTATTTGTAGTCCTCAGCGGCACTCACCAGGTAGGCGTCGCCGCACGATACCGCGGGCTCGTTCCTGATGGAGTTCACCAGGTCAAATGCCTTCTTCACGTGAGCCTCGTCTCCCTCGATCGAAAGGGTGACCGCGCCCTCGGATCCGCCGACGCCACCGGAGCAGATGTGGTACGCCTTCACACCAGCCAGTATGCCAAGGGCCTGAATCTCGGTGACCACCTTGCCGTTCATCACTGGAACGAGTTTGGCCGGCAATCCCAGGCTCCACTTGTAGTAGTACACGCCGCTATGACTGGACGCCTCCAGTACTGAAGGGATGAGTTTCTCAAGTCCCACGGTGATGATCACCTGGGAATTGCGTACCGTAGTCACGGGAGTGAACATACCCCAGGTGCCGCCTTTGAGCGAGGATGCCATGACACCAGCGAGGCCCTGTGGATCGACGGCGTTGGCACCTTTGATGAATACGTCGTTGGGTCCGAAGTTCATGATCTCGACGTTTGAGTCAGCATTCTCGACCACCTTGCCATCGTGTACCACGTGCATCTTGCACGGCGGAGGTGCGGTATTGGAGTTCGTGATGCCCTTTGTGATCAGCCCCACGGTCTGGTGCGTCTTCGGCTCAATGGAGATGTTGAACAACTCCTCACTGACGTAGGCTGCTGTGATACCTCGGGCGATGATGATCCATCCCTTCTTCATTGCGGCCTTGACCTCGGGCAATTCAACGGCGGCCTTTGCAATGAGGCGACGGGACGCAGCCGGGTTCAACGTGATCAGCGCATTAACCTTGTCTTTGCCTGGATCCGGGACATTCACTTCATAGAACATTGAGATACCTCCCTACATTGTGTCTAAACTGCCCATGGACTTGAATCATGGCGATGAGAAGTGCGGATGAGAACGAATGCGAATGGAGTCAGCCATTGGACCGTCCGGCAATGGTATCGTGGGCCTCACAAGGTGTCAAGGAACACCCTCTGCAGGCCATAGTCTGTTGGCTCGGGACACCCGCTACTCTATAATGCGGATTCAGCCATGCGAACCATCGTTATCATGGGCCTTGGTAATCCGGGCACGGAATATGCGCGTACCAGGCACAATGTGGGATTTCGTTGTGTCGATCATTTCGCAGTGACACACGGATCGCGTTTCTCCCGCACTGCATGCAAGGCCCGGCTGGCCGAATTCCATGTGTCGGAAGTGAACGTAGTACTGGCCAAGCCGCGGACGTATATGAATCTGAGTGGTCACTCAGCCGCCGGGCTCCTGCATACCTTCGGCATCCGGTCAGAGGACCTCGTGGTGGTCTATGATGATGTCGACCTGCCACTCGGACGCCTGCGGATTCGATCTTCCGGTGGCCCGGGAGGACACAACGGAGTCAGGTCGATCATCACACAGATCAACACGGATCGGTTTCCACGTGTACGTGTGGGCATCGGCAGGCCTGACGACCTGGAAGACACTCGATGGTCCGACGAGTCTCTGATCAGCTACGTCTTGAGTGCATTCACATCTGAAGAAGAGTCCATCGTTGAGGAAGCTGTGATAAGAGTGGGTGATGTCCTTGAATGTATCGTGACCGATGGTGTGGACGCTGCAATGAACCGATTCAACAGTGTAGTATAGGCGCAGACATGCGTGTCATAGCGGTGATCGGAAGGTCAGCATGTTCGGTCGCAGAGTCGGCTGCGGCTGAGGAGGTAGGGGCACTGCTCGCCGAGAACAACGTGGCGGTTGTGTGTGGAGGACTTGGAGGCGTGATGGAGGCTGCCTGTAGAGGTGCACGCTCCCGCGGGGGGTTCACGATTGGCATTCTGCCTGGCAACGACAGATCGTCGGCGAACTGCTGGATATCCTTACCCATCGTGACCGGAACAGGACAGGCACGCAATATCGCAGTCGTGCGTTCCAGCGATGCCGTTATTGCCATCGGGGGCGCATATGGTACGCTGAGCGAGATTGCCTTTGCGCTGGATTCCGGCATACCGGTAGTAGGGATCACTACGTGGCGACTGGCAGAATCCGATGCCGGTCCGGTCCCCATTCATGAAGCAGGTACGCCGCGGGAGGCAGTGGATCTCGCCTTAAGGCTCGCGGCTGAAAAGGAGTGACGTGCTGTGAATTCGATTGAGAGAGATTCGCGAATCGCCGATGTGAAGGCGCGGGAGATCATCGACTCGCGCGGCAATCCCACTGTCGAGGTGGAGGTGGTCACCGAGAGCGGACGATCCGGACTGGCTGCGGTCCCGTCGGGAGCAAGTACCGGTGCATATGAGGCAGTCGAGCTTAGAGACGACGACCGCAGCCGTTTTGGTGGCAAAGGCGTGCTCAAGGCCGTGCACAATATCACCGAGCGCATCGGCCCCGAGATTCGAGGGATGTCAGTCCTGCAGCAAGCGGTCGTAGATGGACTGCTTCTCCAGATCGATGGCACTCCCAACAAATCAAAGCTGGGTGCGAATGCGTTGCTCGGTGTTTCAATGGCCGTCGCGAAGGCTGCAGCCGCGCTTCTTGGCATACCACTCTATCGCTACCTGGGAGGGGCGAACGCAACCCTCCTTCCTGTGCCCATGCTCAACGTCTTCAATGGCGGAAAGCACGCGGTGGGTTCGACCGATTTTCAGGAGTACATGATAGTTCCGGTCGGTGCAGGCACGTTCTCCCAGGGATTGCGGATGAGTTGTGAGGTGTACCAGACCCTGAAGTCAGTGCTGCACTCGAAAGGACTGAGTACCACGGTCGGTGATGAGGGAGGTTTCGCTCCAGCGGTTTCCTCCAATCGTGAGGCGGTGGAACTTATCCTTGAGGCCGTCAGCTTGGCCGGGTTTGAGCCGGGTGAGGACTTCGTGCTTGCGCTTGACCCAGCGGCCTCGAGCTTCTTCAAGGATGGGAAGTACATGCTCGAGCGGGACGGACAGACATTGAGTGGCACTGGAATGGTCGAGTTGTACGCCAAGTGGGTTTCTGACTACCCTATTCTGAGCATCGAGGATGGACTTGAAGAAGAGGAGTGGGACAGCTGGCGTATGTTGACGGCACGGATAGGGAAGCGCGTACAGATCGTTGGGGACGATCTGTATGTGACGAATCTTGAGCGCCTTGAGAAGGGAATTGAGCTCAAGGCATCCAACTCGATTCTGATCAAGGTCAATCAGATTGGTACGCTTACAGAAACCATGGCGGTGGTGGAGCGTGCGAAGAAGGAGGGATGGACTGCGGTGGTGAGCCATCGATCGGGAGAGACCGAGGATACGATCATCGCCGATCTGGCAGTTGCGACGAACGCCGGCTTCATCAAGACAGGGGCGCCCTGTCGGGGCGAGCGGGTCGCCAAATATAATCAACTTCTTCGCATCGAGGAGAATCTCGGTGCCTCGGCGAGATACGCAGGCAGAAACGCGTTCTACAGTGTGAGGTAGTGATTCGTGGAGATCGTTACGGGCGTACATCAACTCCGTATCCCGTTTCCGGAGGGTATCGAACGGTTCACCAACGCTTACGTGATCGAGGGTAACCGGGGCAGCATTCTCGTTGACTGTGGATGGGACAATTCCGAGGCAATATGGGCGTTCCGAGAGGAACTGCGGGTGGAGAGACTTTCCTTTGAGGAGATCAACTGGATCGTGGTGACCCACGCGCATCCCGACCACTTCGGAATGGCAGCCAAGTTGCGCGAGCTCTGCAATGCCAAGATAGTTATGCACCGGGTGGATGCTGAACTCATCCCGTCCCGGTACGGCGATTTCCGCAAGCTGGCGGACGAGACCGAGAAGCTGCTGCTGTCGCACGGTGTGCCGGCGGATGAGGCAGCCGAGATGCGGGAGGCTTCGTCCTGGGGGGCACAGTACGTAACGGTGGTTGAGCCTGACGTGGTGGTTGAGGAAGGCGACATCGTGTCCAACGGAACCTTTCAGTTCGAGGTGCTCCACACGCCCGGACATACCCCGGGGCACATGTGCCTCTATGATGCCCGGAAGCGGCGTCTGTTCAGTGGCGATACCGTCCTGTTCGATGCGATTCCGCATGTGGGAGTTGATCCCCAGTCAGGACAGGATCCGGCCGGAGACTACATCGCTTCGCTGGAGAACCTCAGCGAGAGACCGATCAGTTTCGTCTTCCCCGGACATGGTCCTGTGTTCAACAGCCTGAGTATCCGGTCCGAGGAGATTCTGCGCCTGCTGCAGGCGCGCCAGCGGCAGATACTGGCAGTGCTGGACGAGGGGATGAAGGACGCGTACCAGATTACGCGGGACTTGCCGTGGAAGGTTGACGGTGCTGAGGTGGCGTACGATGACCTTGAAGCTCGGGAGCGACGAGCGGGAGTATGTGCGATGATCGCGTGGCTGCGACATCTGATCAACGCCGGGCAGATCGCCGCACTGGAACAGAATGGCAGGACAGTCTATCTTGCCAAATAGCGAACCGGGAGGTTAAGGAATGTCGACGAAGGTAGGAATCAATGGATTTGGCCGCATCGGCCGTCTGGCTCTGAAGGCCATTAAGGAGCGGTCCGGCGGCGCGCTCGAAGTGGTGGCGGTCAACGATCTCACTGACGCTGCGACGAATGCACATCTGTTCAAGTACGACAGTAACTACGGCGTCTATCCGGGGACTGTGGAAGCGAAGGGCGATGACCTTATCATAGATGGCTCACGTGTACGCGTACTTGCCGAGCGTGATCCGTCCAATCTGCCCTGGGGTGATCTTGGCGTGGAAATCGTGCTTGAATCGACCGGCCTCTTCACTGACGCGGAGAAGGCGACCGCCCATCGTACGGCGGGCGCGAAGAAGGTGATTATCTCCGCACCCGGCAAGAACGAAGATGTCACCCTGGTGCTCGGTGTCAATGAGGGCACTTATGATCCCGGCGCTCACCACATCATCTCGAATGCGTCATGCACCACCAACTGCATCGCACCGGTGATCAAGGTCCTTAATGACAGCTTCGGCATCAAGAGGGGCCTCATGACGACGATTCACTCCTACACCAATGATCAGCGGATCCTCGACGTGTATCATAAGGATCTGCGCCGTGCACGAGCTGCTGCAGTGAACATGATCCCCACGACGACCGGTGCCGCCAAGGTCGTCGGCGTGGTGATCCCCGAGTTGAAGGGAAAACTTCACGGAATCGCCATACGCGTGCCCACGCCGACGGTGTCGCTTGTCGACTTCGTTGCGGATCTGGGGAAGAATGTGACCGTAGATGATGTAAACAACGCATTTGCGGACGCTGCGGCAGGCAGTCTTAAGGGATTGCTGCAGTACTGCACGGAACCGCTGGTGAGCAGCGATTTCAAGGCGTCGCCGTACAGCGCGATCTTTGACAGCCTGAGCACGATGGTGATGGATGATTCAATGGTGAAAGTACTGGCCTGGTACGACAACGAGTGGGGTTACAGCTGTAGGCTGGCCGATCTCGCTGTCCTCGTGGCGGCGAAGGGTTTCTAGTCAGGCAATTGGTGATTGATGCAACTGCGGCGGACCGGTACCGGTCCGCCGCAGCAACGTTTCTATCCTCATCGTGGGAAACAGTATCCTCGCGCATCATGCCCATGGACTGCTGTAGTTCGCCACAGTAGTCTCTGGAGCGTCCGCGTGCGTCTCCGCGTGTAGCGTTGTCCTCGCGCATGGAAAGTCGATGAGGTTTCCGGTTAAGACGTAAACCTCCGTACATGCTGTCACGTTTGTCTTATAATAGACATCGTTGTGATGTCTGGAGAACAGGAACTTGTTGCGCGGGCTGCCCGGGGAGATGTAGATGCTTTCTCGAAGCTCTACGAGGAGAACTTCGATCGCGTCTACCGCTACCTTTACGTGCGCCTGGGCAACGAAGCGGAATCGGAGGATCTGACACAGGAGGTCTTTGCCAAAGTACTGGAGGTCATCGGCTCGTTCCAGTGGCGGGATGTGCCCTTTGCGTCGTGGCTGTTTCGCATTGCACACAACAAGATGATCGACCACATCCGCAAAGAAAGACGGGTCGAGAGGGCAGATTCGGATGAAACCGTGCTGTCGCTGGATGATCCGGATCCGGCGGACATGGCGGAGCAGAATCTGCAGTTGGAGAAGGTGAGGCACAACATTGGGAGGCTGTCACCTGCGCAGCGTGAGGTGATCTGGCTGCGGTTCGGCGCCGGATTGACCACTACCGAGGTGGCCAGTGCCCTGGGTAAGAGCACGGGAACGGTGAAGGCGCTGCAGTATAACGGGATCATGGCTCTCAGGAAACTGATGGAGATACCGGCATGAGCGAGAGAATAGAGGATCTGTTCGACCGGTACGTCGACCGGCTTATTGCCGGAGACGAGGTGTCGTCGTATGCGGAGGACGAGGCAGATCTCGGCGATCTGCTGATGCCGTTGCTGCAGACGAGCGAATTGGTTGTCCATCAGTTGCGGTCGGTAGAGCCATCGCCCGGATTCAGGGTCGCGGCCCGCAACCGCATCAGGAACCTGTTCTTCGCACGACTCGCCCGTAAGGAATCCACTCCTGGCATCCTCTCCGCATGGTGGCAGCGACGGTGGGTAACGGCGATGGCGACCGCGATGGTGGTGTGCCTTGCCGGACTCGGTGTACTTGCCGCGTCGTTCAACGCACTCCCCAGCGGGTTTTTCTATCCCGTCAAGACGACGACAGAGCAGGTGCGGCTTGTGCTGACTACCTCAGAGTATGAGCGCACTCAGCTGCAAGTGGAGTACGTGGAGCGCCGTCTTTCGGAGATGACGAGCATGGCAGCCAGAGGAGATGCCGAGACAGCTGTTCTGCTCGCAGGCGAGGCGGTGAGTCTTATCGTACAGATGTCCGCCAGCGCACTTTTCGATGTCTCGAATGGAAGCGCGATTACAATGGGGCCGTCAGGCACCGCTGACACGCTGTCTCCCGTAGCCGTCCTCAATTCGGATCGTGAGGGGGCCCTCAGCCTGCTCTCAGTGGTGCGTGATACGGCACCGGAAGAATTGAAGCCGAGAATCGATCACCTGATGTTCGAACTCTCCCGTGAGTTTGATGCCACGATAGCCCATCTGGAGAGCCGGACGACCCACGCATCCCAGTAGCTCCGGCGACCGTTATTCGCCTCCGCTGGTATAATACCTGCGTTATCGTCATGTCATCAGAAGTCCTCTACAGGAAGTGGCGTCCGCAGACCCTTGGTGAAGTGGTCGGTCAGGAGACGGTCACTACGACGCTTCGCAACGCGGTCAGAGGCAATCGTGTCGGCCACGCATACCTCTTCTGTGGCCCGAGGGGAACTGGCAAGACCAGTACGGGGCGCATCCTCGCCAAGGCGGTCAATTGCCAGAATCCGGTGGGTGGGGAGCCCTGTAACACCTGTTCCGCATGTGTCTCAATCTCCGAAGGTCGTTGTCTCGACGTCATCGAAATCGATGCGGCAAGCAACCGCGGGGTCGACGACATTCGACAGCTTCGGGAGCGGGTGCACTACGCATCCGGCACGGTCACGCGAAAGGTGTACATCGTTGACGAAGTGCACATGCTTACCGACGTCGCCTCGAATGCGCTTCT
>PWUO01000002.1 GCA_003562555.1 Dehalococcoidia bacterium | reverse complement strand
CGCTGAGGAGATAGCGGACCCCGAATCGAGTGAGGCACTCGCCTCGGTTGTTGACAAAGAGCTTCTGCGGCGAACCGGGCTCAAGCTGTCGTTCGGCGAGGAGTTCCTTCAGTAGCGCCGCAGTCTGCGGCCAGAGCGGACAAGTCCGTTCCTTTCTGCCTTTGCCCGTCAGCCGTACCAGCGAAGGGCGACCGAGTTGCAGATCGCAGGCACGCACATCGAGCACCTCCTGCACCCGGGCGCCGGTGTTGAACATGAAGGCAAGCAGCGCATGATCGCGACGACCGCTGGTATGCGTTCGGTCGATTGACGAGAACAAAGCGGCGAGTTCTTCGTCTTCCAGGTAATCGATCGGTTTTTGAGGTTGGCCTCGTTTCACGGGAATCGCGAGAAGCGGATGAACCTCGTGCGAGCGTTGCGGATAGCGACTCCCAACGTAGGTAAAGAAGGCACGGATGGCGGCAAGACGAACGTTACGCGTGGCAACGCCGTTGTGCCGCTCCTGCTCGAGGTAGTCAAGAAAAGAGAGCACGTCGTCGACCTTCACGTGCTCGAGATCCAGAGCAGTGGGATGCAGGCGGAGGCGGGAACACAGAAAACGCAGCAACAGCACGAGTGAATCCCGGTAACTACTCTGGGTGTGCGGACTCATCCCCCGCACGGCAGGCAGGTACTCGGTGAAGTACTCCGCCAGACAGCGAGAGAGGAGTGACGGTTTGGTGGTTTTCATACGCGATTCTCCGTAGCATCCGCCGGCTCACCCAGCAGCCGCGCGGAATGAGAGGCGAACCGGGCGCTTGCGGCCGAGGATAGATCAGCGACAAAGTGCAAATACCTCTCCGTCGACACGATGGAGACGTGACC
This sequence comes from Dehalococcoidia bacterium, assembly GCA_003562555.1. Lineage (GTDB taxonomy): Bacteria > Chloroflexota > Dehalococcoidia > GIF9 > AB-539-J10 > SKVJ01. The sequence continues at coordinate 1,696 of PWUO01000002.1, read as the reverse complement.
CATGTAGGTCGCAAGTTGGGGCAGCCGTGACTGTAGTTCGACCCCGCTGCGGTACCAGCGCAAGAGTGCATGGACCGCAAAGGTGTGCCTCAGGCTGTGGATTGTCGGACGCCGATCATCGGCGCTACGGATACCTTCTGCGTCGAGCAACTGCCACATTGCAAGGCGCAGCCGACCCCTACTGTAACCGTCCGCCTGCCGGGAACCGTTCCACAGCAGCCTTTCTCCCCCCTCGCGGTGTCCGCCGAGTCGATGACGCGCGTCGAAATACCGTTCAAGTTCGGCTATAGCATCCGGAGAGAGCGGGATCTTACGGGACTTGTGGAACTTCGAATCCCGTATGTACAGCACACCGTCTGTCGGATCGTAGTCCTTCACTTCCATGCGCAGTAGCTCTCTCAATCGCAACCCGGCACAGTAGAGCAGGACGACGGCGAGACGCACCGCTTCGCGGCGCAGGGGCGTGTGTGCGATGCGACGCAGCTTGAGCGTTCCGTCCACCAGTCGGCGGATCTCACCCTCGCTGAAGATATACGGAAGGCGCCGCACGTGCTCGGGAGGAAAGAGGCTGGAATCCGGGAGGTAACAATCCGGTTCGGTTCTGCGGCGGTAGAGACTGTAGGCGCGCACGGTACGCATCTGGGCTCGTCGCACCCCGCTTGCCACGTGCTTCCTCCTCTCACACCAGCTCAAGAACGTGGCGGCATCCAGATCCGATGCCTGGAGTTGCGTAAGAAATCGGTCCAGACTCCTCAGCGTGAAGTATTCACCTGAGTAATCTCTTCCCAAAGCCTGTTTGTGGCGCAGGAAACGGACCATCGACGCCGCTAACGCCGAAGTAAAGCGCCTCATGTCGGTCATCGCTGCGCCCCCCGTTCCGTTCCGCCGGGCAGCGGCAGACCGACCTCTCTAAGCTCTTCGACGGCGAGGCCCAGGTACATGCACGTACTCTCGGCGAGGCTGTGACCGAGCAGATCACCAATCTCCTTCAGAGACGTGCCTTGACGCAGAAGATGGACCGCGTAGGAGTGCCTGAGGCAATGCGGGCCCTGCGCCGGGATGTCCAGACCGCTTCGCAACACGCGCCTGCGAAACGCTTCCGACACCCCGGTGCCTTTCATCGGCAGGTAGGGGGCTCGGGATGCGAGGAACACCTCCCTATGGGGCGAGCCGGTCCTACGCGCCTGCCGTAAGTAGCGGTAGAGCACCGTCGCCGCCAGATCGGTGAGCGGGAGTATGAGAGTCTTCTTGTTCTTGCATTGCAGGATCCGAATACGGCGTGAACGCCAGCAAATGTCGTCAAGAGACAGGCAGACGATCTCCGAGGGGCGAAGTCCGTATTGAGCCATGAAGGTGAAAATCGCGTAGTCTCTCATACCGCTACCGCCGGCTCGTTCAACCGATTCGAGAAAGGCCTTCACGAGATCCCAGGGCAGAGCCCGTGGGGGTTTCTCAAGGCGGTAGACTCGGGGAGTGTCAATCTCGGTTCGCAGCATTGGCGGCAGGTGCTGCGAGAGTTCCAGAAATCGCAGGAATCCGCGAACGTGAGCCACTACGTGCTGCATAGTAGGCCGAGACCTGGTGGAGCTGCTCGCGTCGATGAAACGTTCGATCTCCCTGCTGTTGATCTCTGTGAGCGAGAATCCATCAGGGGCGCGGGAAAAGTGATCGACGAAGCGGGTTATCGTGGAACTAT
>PWUO01000232.1 GCA_003562555.1 Dehalococcoidia bacterium | reverse complement strand
GTGGTGGTTGTAGAGGCTCAAGTGGAACTCGCCGCAACGCTGAAGCTTGTCCTCGGCATGCGGTGGCCGTCTCCTGTGATCCTGCCCTGCGATGATGTCGCTTCGGCATTGGAGTCGGTTGAGGCATCTGATCCCCACCTGATACTCGTCTGTCCTTCCGAAGACATGGCGCCCGTGTATGACTTCATCGTCGCCGCGAAGACGATCTCACGGGCACCGGTGGTGCTTCTGTCGGACGACCTCGATTACCTCGACCGGGTGAAGGCGTTCGAGTCCGGGGCCGATGACTGCATCTCCGCCACGTGTGTGCCGATTGAGCTACTTGCACGGCTCAATGCCATCCTTCGGCGTACGATGCCCGGTACTTCGAGACCTCGTGTGCGCGGCCCTCTACAGGTAGACCCCACTTCCCGCAGCGTGACCGTCGCCGGCGCCAGGGTGCCCGTATCTCCTCGAGAGTTCAGTCTTCTGAGCAGGCTTTCCGAGAGCCCGAACGTGCCCGTCAGTCACAGGGATCTTCTGTGCGCGGTGTGGGGTCCGGCGTACCAGTACGATACCGAGTTGCTGCGCAAGAGCATATTCAGGCTGCGCGAGAAGTTGGGCCAGCACACTGGGGACGCGTCCGCGCTCATCGTCAATGCCCGTGGGGATGGCTACGCTCTGAGTGATGGTGGCGCCACGGAAGCGGAATTGCCCGAGCGGAGCGACGTCGCCCACGCACCGTTGTCCTTTGCAGGTCTCGTCAAGGGCTCTCGCATTCTCAACTTCCGCACACCTTAGGTGATCTCCGCGTTCGCCATTCGCTTGCGCAGGACTCTGCGTGTACCTTCCTCTACGCTGAGAGGTTTGCAGGGCTCACGTGCAGACGCGCAGGGTAACTGAATCGCGCACTTTCTTCGACGGAGCCGCACCGGTTCACCTTCACTTAACATTTGTGTGCAATCATACGGCGTCGTCATGCCGTGACCCGGCCGGTGGTTCGGCGCTGCGGCAGGGTAATTGGCAGCAGCAACGCGACACTGATACGGATGCAGCCGAACAACCATCCGGGAGGAGGAGTCATGATAAGAGCGGGACTTGTTTCCTTAGTTGCCGTGGGTTTGCTCGTTGCGGTCGGGTGCAGCGGAGACTCCGATGGCCCATCCGTAGTTGCAACCGTTGACGGCAGGGAGATAACCGGACAGGAGATGGACCTTCAATTGAACCAGTACCGGCAGCAGTACGCGAGCCAGGGAGTGGATCTCGATGCCGAGCCCGAGCTGCTGCGTGAGGTACAGTCCGCCGTCCTGCAGGAGATGATCGATCAGGCCCTGCTGCTCGCCTTCGCAGCGGACGAGGAGGTCACCGCCTCGCAGGAGGAAATCGACGCCGAGTACGAGGTGCTGGTGCAGCAGGTCGGGGGTGAGGAAACCCTGCAGAGCCTTCTCGACGCGCAGAGTATTGAGCGGGACACGTTGATGAAGCTCATCGCGGACGAGGTGGTGCTGAAGCGGCTGCAGGATCACGTGCGCGCAGAGGGTGGCCTGGAGGTGACGGACACTCAGGTCGAGGACGCGTACCAGCAGTACCAGGCGATGATTGACGACATGCCGCCTTTGGAGCAGGTGCGTCCGTATCTGCGCGCTGAACTCGAGTATCAGCAGTACAGAGAGGTGCTGCCTGCGCTGCTGGAGGAACTGCGCGAGGGTGCCGATATCGAGGTGTACCTTTAGAGCCGGTGGTCCTGCACGCACACCCGGAACCCGGTTAGTGGGCCTGCGGCATGTCCTGCGATGCGACGAATCTGAAGCTGGTCTGCTACCCTTGGTGACGTATGTGCCCGCTTGGAGGAGTGTGGTGGGGATGTCAAAGATACTGATTACTACTGGAGGTGAGAGCGAATGCGCAACACCTGGTTGTTGAGAGTGGCAGGGACGCTCTGCGTGGTGGCACTCGCGGCTGCTGCGCTGGGCCCGATGGCGGTACTGGCCGACGAGGGAGATCTTCCGCCAGTCCCCGATCCGTCTGAAGTAGAGCTGCCTGAGATCGAAGAAGCATTCGAGGTGGTCCCCAAGTTCCCGGCGATGGAGGGGCCTGCGGACTCGACGTTCCTGTTCGAGGTGGAGTTCACCTATCGTTCCGGTGATCCCGGTGGACGGTCCTTCGACCTCACGGTGGTCGGCCCGCCGGACTGGATGTGCTACGCCGCTGAGTCCTCGATGGAGCTCGAGCGGCAGATATCGGCAATTCATATCGAACCGTATACGGTGAAACAGCCGATCGTGGTGGTGGCCGTGGCCCCGTTCTGGTTGTATCCGGAGCCGGGCGAGTATCCGATCGAACTGCGGGTTACCGGTGGCGATCTCGGAGGCGTGGCCGATCTGACCGCCACCATTACGCCGCGGTATTCGCTTGATGCGGAGACGGCGACGGGAGTCGATACGGCGAGAACGAGCGTTGGGAGCGAGACGACGCTGGCGGTGAACGTGATCAATACGGGAACCGCAAGGATGGAGAACGTGACCCTGGCGGCCACGCTGCCACCGGACGTGAACGGTGAGGCGTGGGACATCTCGTTCGAGCCACCGCAGATCACCAATCTGGCGCC
>PWUO01000197.1 GCA_003562555.1 Dehalococcoidia bacterium | reverse complement strand
TCCGGGAGTGATTCCCGGGCTCACTGTGTAGGCCAGGCCACAGATCCCCTCGGTGGCCAGTTGGTCAAGGTTGGGCCGTCGCGCGGTCTCCAGCTCCGTCTTTCCCGACCCTTCATCGGGAAGGCCACCGAGGCCGTCCATCACAAGGAGGACGATCTTCGATGGTGTCACGTGAGCCAGTTTCCGCATCTCATCGAAGCTGATCATCTGTGCCTATTGTAAAGGCTTTCGGGCAGCGTTGACAATGGTGCACGTGCGCTCGTAGTATGCTAACGCTATGGAAGAGAACAGATTGGAGCGACCCGTGCTCACCGTTGACGTCGGAGGGACGAAGATCGCCGCCGCCGTCGTAGGAACGACTGGCGAGATACTGGCCAAATCGCGCGGAGCGAGTCCTGATTCGAGCGATGAGGTTGTCCTAGTCGACGCGGTGGAACACGTCGCCCGCGAAGCGTTGGCAGAGGCGGGGGCGCGCGCACACGACATGGAGGCACTTGGCGTATCGTGCGCCGGCATCATAAACACGCATGACGGCGTCGTCGTGTATTCTCCCAACGTTGCTGCCCTGAGGCGGACGCCGCTCAAGGCGATGCTTGCCGAGCGGTTCGAGCTTCCGGTGTGGCTTGGAAATGATGCCACACTGGCCGCTCTGGGGGAGTGGGAATTCGGGTTGCATCGGTCAGTCCAAGACCTGGTGTACGTGACCGTAAGCACGGGTATCGGTGGAGGGATCATCTGTGGTGGACGATTGCTCGAGGGTTCCTGCGGTGCGGGAGGAGAGGTGGGACACATGACGATCGATATCGACGGGCCGAAGTGCGCGTGCGGCAGGACCGGATGCTGGGAGGCGCTCGGATCAGGGACGGCCCTTGCGGAACGAACGGTACGCCGACTCGAGGACGGTGAGGTAAGCATCATCGGGGAACTCTCTGGTGGCGATATGGAGAATGTCGACGCTCAGATAGTGGCGATCGCAGCGCGACAGGGCGATGCCCTTGCGCAGGAAATGATCGACGTGACAGCCTTCTACGTGGGCGTTGGGCTGGGCAACCTGATCAACATATTCAATCCTTCCGTGCTGGTGATTGGTGGCGGTCTGACGAAGATCGGTGACCCGCTGCTCGTGCCTGCGGCAAATGTGGCCCGGGAGCGGGCGTACATGACCTCTGCCTGCGAGGTGGAGATACTGACCGCTCGCCTGGGTGACGAGTCCCCGCTACTGGGCGCGGCGGCGCTGGTATGGGGGCTGTACGGTGGAAAATGGTGAGCCTGAGGATGGCGATTGGTGGAATGAGAGACATCTGACACAATAAGCGCAACTCGCATGGAAGGAGGTAGTGGATATGCTGCTCGGAGCAGGGCTGTTCTTCGGGATCGCAAGCCTGGTGTTTGGCATTATCGTGATGATCTTTCCCAAGATCCTCAACTATCTTGTGGGGATCTACTTCATTCTGGTTGGACTGATACTGATCTTCGTTGGCTAGCCGTCCGGGTTGTCGCAGGTTCATGTGTGCACGCTAGAGTGAGGCAGAGGGTGTCCGGATGAGGTTGAACAAGGCATCCTCCTGTGGTACCAAGTTGGTAGCGGCGCAGAGAGAGGAGGTTTTGACTATGGCGATGTATATGACGATGGTGAGATTCACTCATCAGGAGGCGCGAGGCATCTCCAACTTCTGCAAGGAATGGCAAGACAGCGCGAAGCGGATCGAGGGTCTCGGCATCAAGCTGATGGGCTCGTACGGAATTCTGGGCCCGTACGACATGGCGTTTGTGTACGAGGCGCCGACCGAGGAAAAGGCGGCCAGCGTTCCCCTCTCCATCTCGTATCTGGATCCAGGCATTCAGACGGAGACATGGACCGTGATTCCGATGGAGGAGTTCGCGGAGATCACCGACAAGCTGCAGTGCTGATGAGGTGCAGTATCCAGCCGCCGGAACCGATGTCGGCTGCCGCATCGTGCGGCCGAATTGGCGTGGTTGCATGAAGTACTTCGCGTACGGCTCCAATCTGAGTCTGCGGCAGATGCAGCAGCGCTGTCCTGATGCAAGGCGTCTCTTTAGCGCACGCCTGCCGAACTGGACGCTCGTATTCACCGGCGGGACAAGACACAGGAGCGGGGGCACTGCGACCATACGGTTGCAGAAGGGCCAGCAGGTGCTTGGCGGAGTGTACGAGATCGATGCCGCCTGCCTGCGCGCCCTCGACCGGTATGAGGGATATCCGACGGAGTATGACCGGATGAACGTGATTGTGTTCAACGATCTTGGAGATGCGGTTGAGGCGGTTACCTACTACAAGAAGGGGCGGGATCCTGAGAATCCGCCGTCGCAGGAATACCTGGCTTTGATGCGGGAGGGGTACCGTGACTGGGGCCTGGTGTAGGAAACGCACAATGTAACAGAGGGGCGGCAACCTCATGAGGTTGCCGCCCCGTGCTTCATCCGGCCTGAAGTGAAACCTATGTTGCCGGCACTCTGCGCCAGATGTCCTGCGCGCAGGTATAGCCCAGAATCTCGCTCTGTACCTTGCGGCCGTTGGCAACCTCAATCATGAATTTGAACAGATCATCAGCCACGGCATCGATGTTGAGTATAG
>PWUO01000030.1 GCA_003562555.1 Dehalococcoidia bacterium | reverse complement strand
TTTGCAGCAGGTGGGTTTGGCAGTAACCGCATTCCCGCTGCCGTATTACATGAAATGGTCCGGCAGAAAAAGAAAAATCTTGGCTTTGCCGGCCATACTTCGACCCATGATATGCAGATCCTGGTTGCGGGCAAATGCATAGACCGCTGTGATGCTGCCTATGTGGTTGGCCTTGAAGCTCGCGGTTTATCGAAGAATGCAAGGAAAAGCTTTGAAAACGGAGATATTGAGGCAACAGAATGGAGCAATGCCACCCTGGCCTGGCGCTATAAAGCTGCGGCAATGGGTCTTTCGTTTTTACCTGCCCGTAGTATACTGGGCACAGATACAATGAAGTACAGCGCAGCTATGGAAGTGCCCTGTCCTTTTACAGGTAAACCTTATGTTGCTGTGCCCGCGCTCTACCCTGATGTAGCTGCAATTCACGTGCATTGCAGTGATATCTACGGTAACTGCCAGATTAAGGGCATATCGGTCTCTGACCTGGATTTAGCAAGGGCGGCAAAAAAGTTGATTCTAACAACAGAGCGGATCATCCATAATGATGAGATTAGAAGAGAGCCTCACCTGACAGTTATTCCATACTATGAAGTTGATGCTGTTATAGAAGTTCCCTACGGGGCCTATCCTTCCAATATGGCTTATGAGTATTTTACGGATGAGGATCACATCAAAGAATGGCTTGATACTGAAAAAGACGAGAAAGCCTTCCGGGAGTTTCTTGATAAGAATATCTATAACTGTAAAAATCACTGGGAATACCTTGAGGTTAATGGTGGATTGGAAAAAATTAATGAGCTAAGAATTCAGGAGAATTTAAGTGACATAGTTTAAATATCTGGTATATACCCAGGTATATGCCCGGTTAAGGAGTGAAGCTTATGAGTAATTATAATGGCATGGAGCTTATGATTTGTCTCGCTTCCAGGTATCTTGAAGATGATGGTTCAGTGGTTGTCGGTACAGGTGCCCCTTGTGCGGCTGCTATGCTGGCACAGAGAACCAGGGCACCTAAGCTGATGGTTATGTTTGAAGCAGGTGGAATTGGTCCCAGGTTACCGTCAATGCCAATATCAGTTGGTGACTCACGTACTTACTACAAGGGTCTTTTAACGACAAGTATGCCCGAAATTATGGAAGCCTGTCAGAAAGGTATGGTTGACTATACGTTTCTGGGCGGAGCACAGATAGATATGTATGGCAATATCAACTCTACTATCATCGGGGATTATGATCGTCCCAAGGTGCGTTTTCCGGGCAGTGGCGGTGCCAACGACCTGGCTTCTCTTTGTATTAAAACAATGATGATAACTCCGCAGGATAAAAACCGCTTCACCAATGATATTGAGTTTATAACATCACCCGGCTACCTAACCGGCAAAGGAGCGCGTGAAGCTGCCGGATTGCCGCCGGGAGGTGGGCCTTACAAGATTATTACAAACCTTGCCGTGTTGGGATTTGATGAGGAAACCTGCAGGATGAGGGTTGAGATGATTCATCCGGGGATAACCCGTGAGCAAATAATCGAAAATACCGGCTTTGAGCTGCTATGGGCACCTGAAGTTTTGGAAAGCGAACCGCCATCAGATGAAGAGCTGGAAATATTAAGAAAAGATGTTGACCCCCGTCGTTTAATTATCGGCAGAGGGTAATGAATATTGCTTAGCAACAATCATCATAATGATTAAGGTGCAAAGGAGGAATGGATTTGTTAGAAAACAAAGTTACTGTAATTACCGGGGCGGCCAGCGGTATTGGTCTTGCCACTGCCGAAGTTTTTGCTGAAGACGGCGCAAAGGTTGTTATGGCTGATGTAGCCGAAGATAAATTAGAAAAAGAAGCTGGGAGATTGGGACAGGAATACATAATAACCGATTTAAGCACGCAGAAAGATTGCCGGAAGCTGGCCGATTTTGCCCTGGATAAATATAAAAAAGTTGATGTTTTAATAAACATAGCCGGAATTCAAACAGTGTCACCAATTGAAGATTTTCCGGAGGATAAATGGCGCTTTATGATTGATCTGATGCTGACTGCGCCATTCCTGCTTACCAAGTATGTCTGGCCTTCAATGAAAGAACAGGGCTGGGGCAGGATAATTCATCTTAATTCTGTCCATGGCCTTGTAGCTTCGGAATATAAAGCTGCCTATATATCGGCCAAGCACGGCCTTGGAGGTTTAACGAAGACTACGGCCCTTGAAGGCGGCCCTTATGGAATCACAGTTAATTCAATATGTCCCGCTTATGTCAGGACTCCCCTGGTCGATAACCAGGTTGCAGATCAGGCAAAAACGCATGGTATATCCGAAGATGAAGTATTAGAAAAGATCATGCTTGTCAAGGCATCTGTTAAAAAGCTAATTGAACCGAGGATGATAGGTGATGTGGCTAAGTTTTTATGTTCCGATGCTGCAGCTCATATTTCCGGTTCAATGTTTACAATTGACGGCGGTTGGACTGCCAACTAATATAGTTTAATACATATTGGGTTAAGGAAAGTTAATGCATATAGTCTTAATGTATAACTTTCCTTTTCCTTAAAAAAGGAGTCGAGATGAAAAATTATCAGCTTGTTGACAAAAGGATAGTAGAGGAA
>PWUO01000001.1 GCA_003562555.1 Dehalococcoidia bacterium | reverse complement strand
GGGGCTCGGCGCGCTCATCCAGACACACCTTACCGTATGGCTGGGACTGGCGATCGGAGGACTCATTGGCCTGATGGGGTGGTCCTTCGGCGCGAGACGCTTCATCGCATACGGCGCCGTCATCCTGCTGGCGACGGCGGTGCACCAGTGGGGAGGTGTCGCGGTGTGGCTGTCCATCACGCTGGGCGGCGCCATCATTTCCGCGTGCGGGCTGTTCGTGCTGTACCGCTTCGTGACAGAGAACCCGAGGGTGGATACGAATGGAATTGCCTGAGAACGCCGCTATCGAGCGGGAGACCGCCGGACTGGAGGGAGTGGACAGGCTCATTCACGAGCCCGGGAGGCTCAGCATCATGTCGAAACTCTACATGGTGGAGGAGGCCGACTGGCTCTACCTGCATCGTGAGACGGGCCTTTCGTTCGGCAACCTGGCGTCGCACCTGCTTCGCCTCGAGGCGGCGGGCTACGTGGCGTCCGAGAAGACGTTCATCGACCGTAAACCTCACACAGTCGTGCGCATCACCCCCGAGGGCCGACGAGCGTTCGATGCGTACCGCGCCCGGATAATGGAGGTGCTGGAATCGGGGCAGCGAACGAAGGACACACCACGCTCGTATCCTGTGACGCAGCACCAGTGACCGCGTCTACATGCGTACGCACCCCATTTCCTGACGTGACCCGCCTGAACCCGGTCCCATCAGCCACGCGGGTCGATGTGGGAATCGACCCCTACACGAGACCATCGATAACCCCGCCAGGACGGGCGGTTCCCGAACCGCCCCTACGGAAGATCGGGCGGATATCGCGACATCGCAGTCGCCAGGCCCTGCGCACTTTGAAGACGGTGTGTGCCCTGCACGAGACGACGGATGGGACATGTCCCATCCCTGCGGGGTCGCATGCAACGTTTCGGTGGCGGGAAGGATACCTGTAGGCTACGGATATATCCGTCACGCCACCGACGGGTCGGCGTGCGAATCGACGTCTGCGTGGATGAGATGGACTGCTTCGAGAATCAGACACGCTGGAGGATGAAGCGCTGCTGCTAGCCCAGCAACGCGATGAAGCGGTCCCTGTCGAGGCCCACATCTCGCAGGATCTTAGAGAGGAGGCCGGGACCGATTATCTCGCCCGAGTGCAATGGGACCACGGTAGCTCTGCCATCACCATGCCTGAGATACACGTGGCTGCCCTTCTGTCGCACAACGGCGAAGCCGTCAAGTTCAAATGCGCGAACCACCTCAGGACCGGTGACACGCGGCAACCGGGTCAAACGGACACCGACTGAAAGCCGACGAGTTCGAGTCCGGCAGGAGCATCCTCACCCTGCACCTCGAGGCACAGAGCGATAGTCTCCCGGACGCGTACCATCAGCTCATCTATGGTCGACGCCTGCGTATGACACCCGTGCAGAGCGGGGACGGTCCCGATAAGCGTGCCGTCCTCATCCCGTTCAATGACGACCGTGAATCTTCGAGCTGTCATAGCATCGCAGTCACCTTTAGCGATGGCACCTCGTCATTGTAGCCGCGCACGCATCACACCGCAAGGCCGAGGTATCGGGGCGTGCACACGGAAGCTGATACGAGGCAGTGTGGCGTCATGACCGCGCCGACGTAACCCTGCACCTGTGCGGGTCGATGTGGGAATCGACCCTTACACGAGCCCATCGATAACCCCACCAGAACGGGCGGTTCCCGAACCGCCCCTACGGAAGGTCGGGCGGATATCACGATTTCGTCGACGTCAGCCTCCGTGTGGTTTGAATCACATGGGCGCGCGTCGTGCACGAGACGACGGATGGGACATGTCCCATCCCTACGGGGTCGCATGCAATGGTGAGGTGGCGGGACGGATGTATCCGTCCCTGAGGAATATCCGGCCATCCCACCCGGGCGGTTCGCGAACCGCCCCTACGGCGGGCGACACAGGTGTCCCGGCAATCACAGGGCTGGCGGGACGGATGTATCCGTCCCCTTCACATAGCCACCCCGTGCCGCCCATAGACCGGCATTCGGGACGGCGGGGGGATTGGAAATCCTGCCTACACCAGCGCAGGTTGAGCGGATTCGATTGGTGTACTGCACCGGGCGATCAGCGGTAATGGCGGATACCCTCGTACCCGCTTCCGCAACACGCCTGTGTTATGATGGCCGGGCATCACCGTACGACAGTCGGTCGCACGTGGAAGGAGAAAGCCATGTCAGCAGATTACCCCGCCGCGAGCGAGGCGGAACGAGCGAGTCGCGTGATCAAGGTGTCGGAGGTGCCCGAGGTACAACTGGTCCCCGGAACCAGCACCCACATCGTGCCCGGCAGGAACATGACCCTGAGCTTCATCACGTTGGGGGCCAACCAGACGTTTCCGGTCCACAGCCATCCGCACGAGGAGATGATCATCGTGCTCAAGGGAGAGCTGGACACCATCTTCGAGGATAAGAAGTACAGAATGGGAGAGGGCGACGTCATGCCGGTCGAGGCCGATGTGCCGCACGGCGTGCAGATACTGGACAACGAGTGCGTGCTCCTGGAAATCTTCGTGCCGGCACGTAAGAAATACGAGGAGAAACTCCGCGAGGCATCCGGTTCTGCGTAGGACGG
>PWUO01000035.1 GCA_003562555.1 Dehalococcoidia bacterium | reverse complement strand
GTCGCCTCCTCAGCCGCGAACTTGGCGCTTTGCGCCGTCTCCTCCGCCCTCATCGCTGCCTGTTCAGCCCTCACCGCAGCTTCATCCGCCGCATTCATTGCCGCATCAGCCGCTTCCCTGGCGGCCACACTTGCCGCCTCCGCCCTGAGTGCAGCTTCGTTGGCGATTCTCTCCAATTCCCTGACTGCCGCCTGGGCGCCTTCCCTTGCCGTACCGCTGGCCTCCTCGGCCCTTCTCGCAGCCTCGTCCGCAGCCGCTCGAAATGCCTCGACCGCCTCCCTGGCCGCCTTCTCGGCCGCCTCGGCCTTCGCGGCTGCGCCTTCGGCGGCTTTCGATGCCTCTCTTGCCGTCTCCTCAGCCCTGGATGCCGCTTCGGCTGCTGCCCGGGTAGCTATGGCAGCTGCCGTTTCTCCGGCCCTGCGCGCCTCCTCACTCCGCTGTGCAGCTTCTTCGGATGCCCTCGTCGCTGCGGCGGAGGCCTCATTGGCAGCCTTGGCTGCTTGCTCAGCCGTCCTTGCGGCCTCAGCCACCGCACGAATATTGTCGTCCATCTCATCGAGGATCTGAGGCAGCGGCTTCCTCATGATTGAAGGTGACTCGGGAGAGTCTGACCCAGGCCTATTCGCAACTTTGTCCACCATCTCGCCCTCCTGCATCCTAATTCACCATCCTCAGTATTCGTCCCGCGGACTATCCCGACGGGCCGAAGCGTGCCCGAATTGCGTGCGTGGGCTGGCCACTTGGCAACGAGAAACGCACAGGTTCATTTCATCCCGCAACCCCGCGCGCCGTCGCCTGATTCCACCGTAACATAATCGTAACCGATTATCCAGCCTGCGGATTGCCTCACAATTCGGATTACCGAAAGAGGTGGTGTTGCGTGACAAACAGGCTTACCCGGGGATCAGAGGAGACAACGTGAAGGATGATGCGGAAGCACGACGTGGAAGGTACAGGGGTGCAGGTGAAGGCAGGAACCGTGAGCCGCGCACGCCGATTACCAGACGTGCGCGGCACTCACCACTGCAGGCAACGTGAGTCTCTACAAAGTCAGTCCCAGTTGATAGCTCTCCACTTCAATCTCAACGGTCACGGTATCATCCCCGTCCGAGGCAATGAGTATAAAGGTGTGCGTTTGCGCACCGAACAGCGTCACGCTCCTACTGCCACTGGCGCCGACCGCCCCGATGTCCGGAAAGATCACCACCTGGGTGGCGCCCGTGGTCTGCCAGCTCAGCGTGGTGGAACCACCTGATAGTACCGTCATCGGGCTCGCCTGGAAGAAGACGATCGCCAATTCGGGTTCGGGCTGCTCCGGTTCAGGGTCGTCAGCTTCAGGCGCAACCACCGTTACCGTTACGTCCGCGGTGGCAGTCGCCCCTCCACCGATCGCCGTGAGCCTGTAGGTCGTCGTCCCCTCGGGAGTCAGCACCAGATCTCCAGATGGCGAGACTGCTCCTATCCCCTGGTCGATGGTAATCGATGTCGCGTCGGACACCTCCCACGACAGGGTGACGCTTTGTCCTTCCTCGATCACCGCGGATGACGCTGCGAAAGAAACTATTGTGGCGGGTGCAGCGACCTGGGCATGCACCGTGACCATTCCGCTCACTTCAGGTGACCAAGCGCCGTTGTTGTCCTGCACCATGAAGTAGATGGTGTGGGAGCCAACCGAGAGCGAGTCCGTCTCGAAGGACGGCAGGAGGCTCAACTCACCATCAATATGCGAACGCCACCGGTAGCCCACCACCTCGCCGTCCACGTCCGTACCATGCCCGATGAATTCAACCACTTCACCTTCCGTCACCTCCGACGGCGATATGGACGTTATGTAGGCCTGTGGTGGTTCATTAGATGGCGGCGGGGGAGCGACATACGAGCACCCCGAAAGAAGCACCGCCACACTGATCAAAACGAAGAGCCCCGTCTTCACCTTCACAGCTATCCTCCTCATGGCTAATGTACTCATACCATCATAGAAAGACCGAGGGCTGTTCGCGCGGCCCCTCTCGCTCCAGGCCACATCTGAACAGCCCTCCGTCTTTGTCCAAGAACACGGACTTGCGTGTTGCGCCACATCGCTCGTTCATCACGCTCTACGTGATGAACACCACCTCCACCCCACGTCCACGCCCATCCGCTCAGTAAGTGGCAAAAGGCCGAGCATCGCCACCACCCCTGCTCACAACCACACTGCTCAACCCGGCCATGGACATAGTATGAGAGGTTTCTCCACCCCGCGCATCACCTGCATGGGTAGTAATTGATTAGGGTGGGGACTAGTCCAATAGGGCCAGCATGCACCGGTGCAGGTACTATCCGTACAGGGGTGAAGCTATGGCGCCGCGGCGGTGCCACCGGCCAAGATGAGACGGTCTTCTTCGTGGACATGATGTAAAGGCCACGGATGGACGCGTCAGATGATTCCTCCCGGGACGGACATGGGCACAAGTAGACGCACTGTGTGACAGTACCGGAGAGACACCCGTGACGGCCGCATTCTGCTACCATTCGTGGTTGGGACCGAGCAGGCAGCTTCATTGCACACGACGGTACGGCCTGCCCGCGCGCCACAGAGCTTCGGATCCCGTACATGGCAGCGACAGCACACGCAGCGACCGATCACCGGGACAGGTCCCTAGACCTCACTGGACACGTGTTTGGTCGGCTTACCGTACTGGTGCTGCTCGCGCTCCTCGCGATAGCCGCATGGTACCGACAGACCGCCATCGTCACGATACTGGGACTCACGCTGGCGACTGTCGGAGTCTCGCACACGTGGAGCAGGCTCTCCCTTCGAAGGATCGGGTGCGAGCGATCGATGTCCTCGCGGGCGCTCTTCCCCGGAGAGGAACTGCTCCTCACCGTCCGAATCAGCAACCAGAAGGCGCTGCCACTCCCATGGGTAGAGATCACACAGCGGCTGCCACCCGGATTGCAGCGGGAGTCTGGCGCCACGTCAGCAAACTGTGCCCATCTGTCACGAAGCATGTCCATGCCCTGGTACTCCAGACTCACGTGGCGACAGCCACTCACCGCGCACAGAAGGGGCTACTACGTGATCCCGCCCCTTACGGTCACTTCCGGCGACATCCTCGGACTGTACCCTCGCATCACGGATGCATCGTCGTACGATCATGTCTCCGTGTACCCCCGTATCTATCCCATCCGCCGACTGCCGCTGCAGCGCACCAACGCGACGGGCGAACTGCTGGGATACATGTCCCTGCAGGAGGATCCAACGCGTATGCGGGGTATCAGAGACTATCAGCCGGGGGACGGCTTTCGCCGCGTGCACTGGAAGGCCAGCGCCCGGCACCGCGATCTCAAGGTCAAGGTGTATGAGCCCGCAGCTCTCTCGCAGGTG
Source organism: Dehalococcoidia bacterium (assembly GCA_003562555.1). Lineage (GTDB taxonomy): Bacteria > Chloroflexota > Dehalococcoidia > GIF9 > AB-539-J10 > SKVJ01. The sequence goes on along the minus strand of PWUO01000035.1, from coordinate 6,752 downwards.
AACCTCGTGCTCGTCGCCGACAGTTTCGATTCCTTCGCCGACGATGAACCGTTTGAACTGGCCGCCAGCACGGCAGCGTCAATCGCGCGCTACTGCGTGGAGCATCAGATGCAGGTCGGCCTTATCAGCAACGTCGCACTGGTTGCCGGACGGGGCAAAGCCCGTCTCGCTCCCGGCAGCGGCAACCCCCACCTGATCGCACTGCTCGAACTCCTGGCACGGGCGACTCCATCAAGCGACGTGTCATTCGATACACTCAGCCGCGAACTGCATGGTCGCGCCAGATCAGGTTCGGGACTCGTCATAATCACCGGGCCGCTACAGACATCCCGGTCCACAGAGTTCGAACGACTCCACAAGACGGGATGCCCCCTGCTGGTGCTGGAGATTGGTGCCACAAGGAGCAGCAGCACCTATCAATTTCCGCACAGAAGCATAGGCGGCCCTGACGATCTGCTCGACCTCGGAGGGATATGAGCACACGGGGGATGGGCCGCGTGCTGTTGCCTGCAGTCCTGCTGGCCATGCAGGCATGCTGGCTGTACGTTTGGACGTCGCTTATCGAGACTGAACTGCTCGACGCGCGGTCGATCTCGATCACCATCATCCTGTTCCTGCCGGCTGGTGCGATCGCGTTCACGCACCTCAGGACTCTGCCTCTTCACCACGTCACACGTCTCGTCTGCTACGTGGTGCTCTGGATGATCCTGGCCATGCTTGCCGGCAAGATCGTGCTGTATCCAACCATGTCATGGTCGCAGCCGGACTGGATCCTCGCGCTTCCCGCGGCACTCGGCAGCCTCATCTACGAGACGCGCCCTGCCGAACTGCTGTTGCTCCTCGGATCCGGCTTCGCGTGGTATCTGGGCAGCCGGGCAGCCCGCAGATCGCTTGATCACAGCACGCTGCTGGGAGAGTTTCAGTTCGGACTGCTACTGCTCATCGCCGCGTTCCTGGCGGCACAGGCGCTTGATGCTCCGACAGGACACCATGTTCCTCTCGCGTTGGCGTTCTTCGCCCTGTCTCTGGCAGGAGTTGCCATCACCCGCAACCGGGAGGACGATACGGGAGCCTCGCTGCTTGCCCGCCGACACTTCACCGGCCCTCTAGCGGGACTGCTCGTCACCGTCTCCATCCTCGGACTTGTCGCGAGCATCGCCGTCACCCCGACGCTCCTCAATGCCGTGCTGGATGCCCTGCGGTACATCGGCCACCTCGTCGGCGCTGCATTCTCGTTCCTTGCGTCACTGATCCCGGAGTCGGAGTTCGCCCCGATAGAGGAGCCCCCTCCGGCGGCGGGCGATGATTCCGAACTGCGTGAGTTCTATCGCGGCATCCCGTGGCCGGCGACGTTGCGCCGAATTCTCTTCATCGCATGGACAGTCGTCGTGATTGGCACGGTGCTGTTCGCCCTCTGGATGATCTGCTCACAGATACTGGACTGGCTCAAGCGGCGCAGCGACACGCGTGGCGTCGAGGTGGAATCACTCGATTCAGGATTGTTGGCCGACCTGCTGGCATTCCTGCTCTGGCTGCGCGACGGCATACGGCGCCTGTCTCACCGTGCCGGACAGCATTTCCTCCGCAGAGTGTCGTCGGGCAGCGACGAGTCCTGGCTCACCCTGTACACTACTCTGACCCGGTGGGCCGGGAAGCGCCTTCAGACGCGAGACGCATCACAGTCGGCGCACGAGTATCAGGCCCTTCTAGCCCGTCTGCATCCGGTTGCGGCGCCGGACATCGCAATGGTGACCGACATCTACGCACGGGCGCGTTACGGCGGACATGAGCCCGATTTGGAGACGGTGAACGAGATGTCACAGGCACTGCGGCGAATCAGAAGGGCGCCGCGAAGTGCAAACGCTGCACGAAGTGATACAACGACCGAAGGGGAATGATGAGATGAGACCTGAGCAGACAACATCGGTGCAGGAAATCCTGCGAATCAAGGAGGTTGCCGACCGTTTCAGGCAGAACGTGGCGACCGTCATAGTGGGCAGGGCGGACATCGTCGACCTGTGCTTCGCTGCGCTCCTGTGCGAGGGGCACATTCTCATGGAGGACGTGCCCGGAGTAGGCAAGACGTCGCTGGCACGAGCCATCGCCCGCTCCGTTCGGGGCTCCTTTCGTCGCATCCAGTGCACCCCCGACCTCCTGCCGTCGGACGTCACCGGCATCCATTTCTTCAACCAGAAGACGGGAGAGTTCGAGTTCCGCCCCGGACCGGTGGTCGCGAACATCGTCCTCGTCGACGAGATCAACAGGGCAACACCCCGAACCCAGGCATGCTTCCTGGAGTGCATGCAGGAGCGACAGGTGACGGCCGACCTTGAGACGATCACGCTGCCACGGCCGTTCATGCTCATCGCCACACAGAACCCCATCGAGCTGGAGGGGACGTTTACGCTGCCGGAGGCACAACTGGACCGCTTCCTCCTCAAGGTACCGATGGGCTATCCGACCGCCGACGAGGAGATTGCCCTACTGCACAGGTTTCAGGACGCCAGGCCGCTCGAGGTGATGGAGAGCATCGTGACCACATCGGAACTGTCGGAACTGCAGGCCGCGTGCCGTCGCGTGTACGTGGACGACTCGGTGCGGGGCTATCTCACCTCCGTCTGTCGTGCCACCCGGGAGGATTCCAGCCTGAGACTTGGCGCCAGCCCCAGGGCCACTCTTGCACTGCAACAGACCTGTCAGGCCCTCGCCGCGATGAACGGCCGAGATTTCGTGCTTCCCGACGATGTGAAGCGACTGGCGGTGTACGTCCTGGCTCACCGCATACTTCTGGAGACGTCCGCGCTGGTGCACGGACTTGGCGCCAACGAGGCCATCGAGCGCATACTCTCTACCGTGCCGGTACCCGTCGATTGAACGGTCGACCCAGTGGGCCTGGAACGGTCAGGGCACGTCATAATCGGCGAGTGGCTCCATGCCCTCCCTCACCACTCGAAAGAGGTCCTGCGCAACGGCCCTGATGCCGGAGGCGCTCTCAAGCTGCTCAATCCACGATTGAGGCAGCGCCTCGACACCGTGAAACGCACCAAGTAGTGCCCCTGTGATACAGCCGGTGGAGTCGCTATCACCCGAGTGATTGACTGCGGCAAGCACTGCCGTTTCCCAATCGTTGCCGGCGCCAAGCACACAGTAGAGGGATATCGCGAGGGCCTCCTCTCCGACCCAGCCTCCGCCAAGACGGGGAATGGCGACACATGGGGGTACGGCTCCGGCGGCCAGGTCCCTCGCCGTTTCGATACCCGCGAGCGTCTCCTCATGTCCGGGCCAGCGCCGCAGCATCGAAGCTGCCATGTCCACTCCGTCCTCAATCGTCCGTCCATCGAGCACGAGCGCGATAAGGCTTGCGAGGACTCCGGCTGGCAGGTAGCCGGACGGATGTCCGTGTGTGATTGCCGCGAACTCAACCGCGTGATGGAACGCCTGGTCAGGAGGAAACGCAAGGCCTGCGGGCGCCACACGCATCACTCCGCCGCAGCCCTTTCTGCTGTTGAGCGGCGCCTCCACGGTACCCATCCGCCCTGTTCTGAGCGACCACAGGCACGTAGCTCCGGGCGCGCGGTTCATGTACGGAACGTCCTGGCTGCGAAGCCAGGAGAGGTAGCGGTGGTAGACTGCCTGGGCCGGACGCCACGACTCACCGTGCCTCAGGGAAAGATACGCATCGATGCAGCCACGCGCCGTGGCGAGCGACATCTGGGTATCATCGGTGAAGTGCCCCGCCCGAAACTCCCGCCACGGCTCAAGCCCGCAGATGCCTTCGGGGCCGTACTCCGTCAGTATCTGTTCGATATCAAGGAACTCAACGGGCGCTCCAAGCGCATCGCCAAGCGCAAGTCCGACCAGGCAGCCTTCGTACTGGCTGGCTCGCGCATTGTCGAAGCCCCGTACTCCGTCCATCCCTTGCATCACGCCTTCTCGCGTTGCGCATCACCCGCCCACCGTGCGGTGCTCGCCGATGCGGGTTCTAGCCGCGGACCTCCACGTCGGACATCTTCTCAAGCGCGCGGATGAGCGCCTGGGACCCCTTGTCGGTGAGCCCTTCAGCCTCAACCGAGTGATACAACTGGTGTACTATCGACGTCGCAGGCAGGTAGGCCTTCACCTTTCGGGCTGCAGCAAGCGCAAGTTCGAGGTCGTACTGCGAGATACTCACCGGATAGCCTGTCGCCAGGTCGCGGGAGAGTATCTTTGGCCCCATATTCTCGAGTTCCCACGACTGAGCGGCCCCGGCGGAGGCAGCACTGAACAGCTTCCTGAGATCGATGCCCGCCTTCGCACCCAGCGTGAACGCTTCACACACACCACAAAGATTGACGAAGCACATCACCTGGCTGCACAGCTTCGCCGTCGCACCGGCACCTGTCTCCCCGATCCTCACGATGACTCTCCCGAGTGGTTCGAGCACGGGCAGCGCCGCGTCGTACGCCTCCGCAGGCCCCCCCACCATGATGACGAGGTTGCCGGTACGGGCTGCAGGCGCACCACCACTTACCGGTGCATCGAGGAACATGCCCCCGGCCTCGCGACACGCGCGAGACAGACGTTCCGCAAGAGCAGGCGACATCGTCGTCATGTCGATGACGATCTGCCCCTGGGAGAGGCCCTCCATCACTCCATGGTCGCCACAGTGCCAGGCCTCAGCCTCGGCACCGTCATCTGCGGCGACTATGGTGAAGTCGGTGCTGCATGACACTTCCGCCGGGGTCGACGCGCGCGCGGCGCCCGCCTTCACACCCTCGGCGACGATCCTGTCATCCGGGCCCCAGATACGCACCGGCTCGCCAAACTCCAGGAGTCTCGCGCACACCGCCTGCGCAAGCGCTCCGGAACCGATGATTCCCACCTTCCTCATAATGGACAACCTCCTCGTACACTCATTGCGACATTGTATGACCCTGAGTCAGCAGGGGCAAACCACCACACGCTGGGGAAGGCCGCAAGGGCAGGAAGACCGCGCAGACATGCCGTTGCATACGTCGTGAAGCGCGTCGTGGGCCAGTATGCACTACGGGCTCGTACTCAGAGTACGAGCCCGTGAAGGGGGCTCTATGAATGCGTTGCGTCTCATCCCGTCGGGGTTGACTCAAGCCTGGCGAAGGTCGTCATCCGCTCATCCCCCCTCCAGAAGACTATGCCGACGTCGTTCCCAACCTGCAGGCCATGGATAGCACGTGTGAAGTCGTGAGTATTGCGTATGCCCGCAGTTGCGAACTCGACGATGACGTCCCCGGGCTCCAACCCGGCGCGCTCCGCAGGACTCCCCTCGACCACCTCGGTGATCAGCACTCCCGAATCCACACGAAGATCATAGCGCGTTGCAATCGACGCGTTGACGCTGTAGAGCCCAACGCCAAGCCAGGCACGCACTACCGTGCCATGCTCGATGAGATCGTAGATGACCGGCATCGCCTGGTTGATGCTGATGGCATAGCCCATCCCCTCAACACCAATCTGTGCGATCTTGATGCTGTTGATACCCACTACCTCGCCAGCCGAGTTCACCAGTGGGCCACCGCTGTTCCCCGGATTGATGGCCGCATCCGTCTGCAGCAAATCCAGAAGGGTCTGCCCCGGTGATGCGGCGAGAGATACTCCCACGGCACTTGCGATGCCGGCTGTGGCACTGATGCCCATTCCAAGTGAATTGCCAATGGCCACCAGCGGATCGCCAATGCGCAGTTTCGATGAGTCTCCCACTGCCGCCACGGGAAGTCCGTCCGCATCGATCTTCAGCACCGCAAGGTCGGTCCAATCATCCTTGTAGACAGCCTGCGCCTCGAAGACCCTTCCATCATCGAGCATGACGGCGACGCGGGTTGCGTCCTCAATGACGTGGCTGTTCGTGACGATGCACCCATCCTCTCGAATAATCCAACCGGAACCCGCAGCCTGCTGCGTCCACGGCCGATTGAACACATCGTACGTGGTGATTTCCGTGGATATCGACACCACCGATGGCTTGACCTTTGCCACAACATCAGCGACACTGCGAAGCTCCTGCCCGCCACTGACGGGAATCGGAACGTAGACATCCCTGTTCGTCTCGACCTCTGGGGTCGGGGCAGGTTCCGTCGTTGCAGGTCCGGGCAGGAAGGGCGCGCACCCCGACATAAGCACCAGGGCGACAAGAGAGACAGCTGCATACCATCGCCAAATTCCGCCAGTCCGCTTCATCCACACCTCCTGGACCCGGAGGCCGTACCACCGAGCACTCATCGTTACAGGTCATCATAGCAACAGAATGTGAAGGCCCTGTCAACACGGGATGAATCTTTCGCGTGAGCGGAGGGAAGGTGACGACGGACTACCTGCGGCGACGCCACAGGGAGCCACAGTCAGACGAACGCCTGTCCGGCACCACTCACGATGAAGTAGACGCCGAATCCCAGCAGCACGCCACCACAGACGGCCAGCACTATTCTGTAGACGGTTGGTGTCCAGATTCGCCTGGAAGTGAACACGCCCCACGAGAGAAATGAGAGCCACCCCAGGTCACAAAGCCAGTGTGTCAGTGCGAATGCCACCAGTCCGAGCCATCCCCAGGCACCGGCGCTGACCACGAGGGCAGCTCCAACCGTGGCCCACCACACGAACCAGTACGGGTTTGCGACAGTCGTCGTCAAACCGGCCAGCACGCATCCTCCCGCGACCTCACGACGTTGCTCAAATGCCTGCGGCTTCGTTCTCAGCAGGCCCAGGCCCATCCAGAGGAGCACGCCTCCTCCGATAATGCC
>PWUO01000016.1 GCA_003562555.1 Dehalococcoidia bacterium | reverse complement strand
GGCAGGCGGTGTTCTCGCCATCGTTGCAGGTAGTCTGAACATCCTCGTCGCGCTGGCCGTCATGGTGTTCATGGTCGTGCCGGATACGCGCGTGGCGGCGTTGGGTATGGGTGTGCTGGGCATTGTATTCATCGCGCTTGCGGCAGTAGCGGTAGCCGGAGGAGTGTTCGCGCTGCAACGCCGACGGTGGGGCTTCTCTCTCGCGGGGGCCATCTGTGCAATCATCTCGCCGTGGTCGTTGCTTGGAATCCTCGCGACGGTGTTCATCGCCATTGCCAGGGATGAGTTCCCTGGCGCAGCCCCTGTCGCTGCCGGGATGATGTGAGTATTCCGTTCGGGACGCACGGCACCGTTCTGTCGTAGACCGACAAAGAGTGTACGCTTTGCCGGTTGACCAGTCGGCGTCCTGATGCGAGTGTTCCACACGTCAAGATGCGTGCGTTATACTGACGGTGATGGTACGTGACAAGCGGATGTCCGTCGCGAAGGAGCCCCATGAGAAATCACGCTACGAGTTCGAGGCGCCGCGTACCCTGATTACGCTTCTCCCCGCCGCGTTTGGATTCCTGCCACTGCTTGCAGGGGGTGACACTTCCTGGATCGCGGTGCCGGTATTCGCGCTCATCCTGCTTGTGCTTGTCTGGGGGAGTGCGACACAGGTGATTGGCTCTACCACCTGGTATCGGCTCGGACTGGACGAACGCCTCATGGTCCTGTCTCGTGCGGGGAGAGGGAGCCGCGTCCTGAACGCGGTGAGCAGCACCGGATCATTGGCGATTTCGTTTGTCCGTAGGGTGAAGCCATTGGAGGTCTGGGCGACCGATCAGTGGACTCCAACGAAGAGGAAACCGGATCCTTCCAGGCGATTACGGGACAATATCCGCATTGAGGGCGTTGAAGATGCGGTGCAGGTCAGGGACGCGGACCCACTCAATCTGCCGTTCAAAGTGCGCTATTTCAATGTGGTTGGCTCACGTTACGGGATGAGCAACACCCGCAAACACAAGCGGCAGGCATTGACGGAGATGCTCAGGGTTCTCAAACCGGGTGGCACGCTCGTACTGGCCGACACGTTGCCCGTGGCTCTCTGGCTCAGATACAGGGTGTTCGCGCGACTCTCCAGGGAGTACAAGGTGGGTGACGTATCCTTGTCACGCTTCCATTTCACCGCAATCGTTGCGGCTCAGAAGCTCGGGTGACCTCTGCCAGCATTGCTGGGAACGTGGTGTGACCTTCCTGTGTTGACAACTGCATTGCTGATCAGGAAGTGGATGGGTGGGTCCTGCAGTCCGCGATAGCGCGTGTTGGGCACCAATCCTTGCGGGCAATAGTGTTATACTCAGAAGCCATAGTCGCCATTAGTCCAAGAGTGTTATGAGAGTAACTACGAAGGTTCGATATGGCACGCGGATGCTCGTTGAGATCGCTGCTCACAGTGGCGAAACTCCACTGGCACTACGGGAGATCGCTTCGCGCCAGCAGGTGTCGCTCAACTACGTCAAGCACATCGTGGGACCTTTGGTTGCTGCGGGTTTGGTGAGAACAGAGCGTGGGAGCCGTGGCGGTGTGGTCCTCGCGCGTCCGGCGGTGGACATCACCGTCAGTTCGGTCGTGAGGGCGATTCAGGGAACGACTGCGCCAACGGCCTGCGTGGATGACGCGTCTGTCTGCCCGCGCAGCCCGGATTGCGTCACTCGTGACGTCTGGTGCCGGGTGCAGACTGCCGTTGACGGCGTCCTCGCGGGTATTACCATCGCAGATCTGGTGCAGCAACGACGCCAGTCCGAGGGGAAAACTGCCGGGGCGATCAGCGCCGGACCCGCCTAATTCGGATTCGCCTTTGTCTTCTTCAGGTAGTCCTCGATCGCGGACTTCAGGGCCTCCTCGGCCAGGACTGAACAGTGCATCTTGATGGGCGGCAGGCCGCCCAGAGCCTCGGCCACCGCATTGTTTGACAACTCAAGCGCCTGCTCGATCGTCTTCCCTTTTACGAGTTCCGTGACCATTGAACTCGTGGCGATAGCTGCACCGCAGCCGAAGGTCTTGAACTTGGCGTCCGTAATGACGTTGTCGGTGACCCTGATGTACAGCTCCATGATATCGCCGCAGACGGGGTTGCCCACGTGACCGATGCCGTCAGGAGTTTCCATCTCTCCCACGTTCCGCGGGTTGCGGAAGTGCTCCATAACCTTCTCACTATAGAGAGGCTGTTCTTCGTTCATCGCGCATTCCTCCTCGGAGCTTTGTAGAGTGGTGACATGGCGCGCAGCCTCGAGACGACGTCGGGAAGCGTCGTGAGAACTCTGTTGATGTCCTCGTCCGTGGTCCATTTGCCGAGGCTCAATCGCAGGGAACCATGCGCCAGCTGGTGCGACAGGCCGATTGACAGCAGCACGTGAGACGGCTCGAGGCTACCCGAGGTACATGCCGAACCGGTTGACGCGCAGATGCCTTCCATATCCAGGTGGAGCAGCATCGATTCACCCTCGACGTAGTCGACGCTGATGTTGACGTTGTTCGGAAGTCGCGTGGTCGGATGGCCGTTCAAGTGAGTGTCAGGTATGCCCTTCAGGAGGCCACTGATGAGCCTGTCACGCAGCGCCGTGAGCCTCTC
>PWUO01000004.1 GCA_003562555.1 Dehalococcoidia bacterium | reverse complement strand
TCGGTGGCGGGGTTGAGGCGCAAGAACACCTCGAAAGCCTCGTCTCGTACCTCCCGGAAGGCAACCTCAAGGGACTTGGCGGCATCAGGTGGGTAGCCGTGGCCACCCTCAAGGGTCTTCCGGGCGCTGGCGGCAGCGTTGTTGGGGCTGGTGTAGACCTGCTCAAGGGCGAGCCAGTTACCGGTGCCCCAGTCCTTGACGAGCATGTCGCAGACGACCTGCCATGGGGTACGAGACATCATCACCTGGGCACCTTGGGGCAGTTTCTCCATGAACAGGCCACCGGGGCGGTTGAGGCTGGCGTGCGTCAGCCGGTTGGGGCGACGGGTGCTGGGCTTCTCCTTCTTGTTGGGGACTCCGCGTGGCATCAGATGTCATCCTCTTCATCGAAGTCGTCGTCTTCCTCGACTTCTTCCGTGGGGGCGCTTTGGGCCTGGTCAATCACGAAGTTGTATGCGGCGACCACTGATGTCGGATCGCTCGTAAACATCTCCTTGAACTTCTTGGCATCCCCTGTGGTGATCGCGTAAATGCTCTCCAGGTCAGGGTTTCCGATCATGGCACGGACCACGGCGAGGCGGTGAAGCCCAGGGACGTTCGACTCTTGGAGCCGCTTGGTGACGTAGATGGCCCGCTTCGTCTCAGGCTCAAGCTCACCAGCGTTGCCTTGAAGCAAGGGCGGGGTGTCGTCAGGGCTGGCTGCCTTGGTCGCCATCGCCTCCTTGTGGCCGACGAAGACATCAGGCTCCTTCACGTCGGCGGGGATGCCCTTGGACACCTTGGGCTTCGGCGCGTCATCCAGGGGCTCGGGGTCCTCAGGCTCAAGGTAGGTCTCGATGCGGTTGTAATCGTTCTTGATGCTGAGAGCCATGTCGCATCGACGCCCCAGGAGTTCGTAGCCCATGATCCTGAAGCTGGTGACAGGCACCTCAAGGTCGCCCTTGCTTACCTTCCCGCCCTTGGCGCGAGTGGTGTAGAGCGGGAGGTCCATCCAGTCGGCTGAGGAGTAGTCTTCACCGAGTCCGTTGGTCCCGAACATCACCTCGATGCTCTCGGCGGCATCCTCGGTCAGGCCACCCTCGTCGTTGATGAACCGCTCGTCACTGAAGCCGAGTGCCCGGAGGATGGTCGGCAGGTTGGCCTGGGGATGGCCGCTGTAGGTCACGAAGCCGTCGTTGACGAGATGGGCTTGGGTGTCGCCAGCGTTGTCCAGAATCGGCTCACCATCGCTGTTGCGCTGGATGAGGCCGCTGTCGAAGTAGAAGGCCAGCTTGACCTGATCGACCTCGTACTTCTCGCCGGTCTCTCGGTCCTCGCGTTCGTTGATGGTCCTGAACGCGCAGAGCTTGACAAGGGGGACGCTCTTGAGCCGCTTAACTCGGAGTGGGACTGGGGTATCACGGGACGTTGAGGTTGGGATTCCTCTTGGCATGCTATCTCCTGTCGTTACAGTTCACTGATGAGTTTGTCGAAGCCGATGTAGAAGAGGGTCTTGATGGTGTCAACCTCGTACTCGATCATCACCTCCCTTCCGTTCTCGTCAACCTCCGGTACGGAGATCGTCTTGCCCTTGACCTTCTCGAAGGCTGCCTTGCGCTCCTGGTTGACGTAGAGTTCAACGGTTCGCTTTCGCTCGTCGCGTGTCATGTCACCTCCTTCACCCGGGATCATACCACGACCCCCGGGGCGTTGTCAAGTGTCCCCGATAAACGGGGGTCGAAACGCGTCGAAACCGATATCCTCACGAGCAACCTCCTATGATGTGGGACGAAGGTCATTGAGAGGAGTTCTCACATGTTGACCATCATCCGTAACCTTGCCCTCATCCCCAAGCTGATTCGGGCTATTGGGTTTGCCGTCGCTACCGTAGAGGCCGTCACTGCACCCGATGTGCCCGGTGCCAAGAAGAAGCAACTCGTCATCGCAGGACTCAATGACGTGCTCAGCGAGTTCAAGGGCCATCTCAGTGATGGGTTCTTCGAGTTCATCAGCGTGGGCATCGACGTGATCGTGGCCATCTTCAACATGCTCCGGGTGTTCCGTGGGGGTAATGAAGCAGCCATCGTTGATCCGGCGACCGACCAACCAATCGGGGTCAGTGTGGCCCAGGTTGACGAAGCCGTGAAGGAGGAGCGCCGCAAGGACCCCGAGCTTGAAGCGTTCCTTGCGCGGTTCTCCGAGTAACGACAGGGGAGATGGTGGACTGCGACGGACTTGTTTGTACGGAGCGCCTGCTGTTCCTGATCTGGGCCGCTGCCTTGGCCGCAGCGTCAGGCCTCGCCAGGCGCCTCAATGAGGAACGCAAGTTGCGTTTCCTCCCGATGCTGGGGGGCGTAATGGGCAGCGCCTTAGCCGCATTCTCGTTCGCCGCATTCATGATCGAAGTATTCGATGTCAGTAACCTCATTGTGTTGGCTATGGCGGGACCCGTAGGGTGGATTGGTGGTGACATTCTGGAGCAGCTTGGCCGGAAGTACGCCCAACAAGCGGGTCTGGGAACAAAGGACCCGGGAAAGGGCAACCCATGAACGCTACTACGCTTCGCTCCTTGGAGCCTCGTAGTGTGGGGGAAAAGCTCCTTGTCTTCGTTGTCGGATTCCTCGTCGCTGCGACGGTGATCGTATTCTT
>PWUO01000019.1 GCA_003562555.1 Dehalococcoidia bacterium | reverse complement strand
TCTTGTAATGTTTTTATAGCATTCTTTACTCTTGGTGTTTGTGGTTGATTTTTTAAAGCATTTAGATTCTGTTGAGCTGTTATTTTTTTAACTTGGGCAGTATCAATTTTAGCCTTCGATATCTGTGTTATCTCCCTCGGGGTTATAAATGGTTTTGGTTTAGTTGGAACATTTCTAACAGATAATTCTAATGGGGGGTCTTTGCCTGTTAGTTTTCCCTTAATACTAAATACCCTTCTTGCACCTGTTTCATCTACATAACTCATAGTCCTTGTTAATGTTTTTCCTTCCATTAACAATCCCCTTGTGGTCTTTAATTTAATAGGGAATAATCTTGCTTGGGTTAAAAATTGATAGAAGTTTTCTTCTGTTCCCAACCTATAACCAAATAAATGTTTTATTAAAACATCATCCTTTCTAACTTCTATAATTTTATTTTCCCCAAGAGTTATGCTTCTTGCTTGTCCTGGTTTTGCAGTTCCGATATATCTTGCAATTGGTTTAACATTAATACTAAAAACTTTCAAAGGTGGTGCACCAGGAATAGGTGCTTTCACCACTCTTGGTGTTTGAATTAATTTTGCAACTTCAAAAAAGACCATTCTATTTTGAGGGTTTACAGTTCCAACAGAAAGGTGGGGGTTTGTTATTTTTCCCGCCTTTGTCATCTTAAAAATTACTTCCACTATACGATTATCTACAACATTTCTCAATGACCACCAATCAGCTTTCGCCATAGGTGTTTTAGTTATTTTAGAAACTAATTCAGAACGAATTTTAAATAAACTTCCTTCAACAACATTTATGCCCAATTGTTCATTTAAAGCACCACCAACTTCTTTAAATTGTTCAGCTGTTGCACCTTTCCCAACATATTTAGCTTCAGGAACAACGCCCTCTCTTAAAGCAATATCTGCAAGTTCTACTTTTTGTTTAAATGCTTGATTCACAGCAACCCTTATCTTTAATTTACCATAAGGTATTTCAGCATAGCCCCTATCAAGATTCTGTTTTGTGAATATCTTTTTTTGTAGGGCTTTGTTACCAACAATTTGTTCTGTTAATCCTTTTTGGATTTCGGTTGTTACTGCAGTTAATTTTTTAGTTGCAAATTTTGCTCCTGCAAAACCTGCAGGAATGCCAACCATCAAATAAGATATTGTTGGTGCAAGAGTTCCAATTACATTTGTTTTTGTAAGCCTGTCTTCTTCATGCAAGGTAACAATATTGTCTGCTAAGTTTAAAGTTGTATATGCGATTAAACCATAACCTACAACTTTTACACCAGAAGCAACAGCGACACCCTTAGCTCCAAATGCACCAGCACCCGCTAACCCCATTACACCACCCAAACCTGCAATACCTACAACAGTTAAGGCTAAATAAGGTGCTCGAACACTCCTCCTAACAACACTTAACCATAAATCTCTATCTTTAATTTCTCTTGTTGCAGTATCAAACAAAGCCTCCCCCCTATTCTCCAACCAATTTTCTTGTATCTTTTTAGCTTCTTTATTTGCCTGTTCCCCCATTTCTTCCAACATTTTATTTCCAACTTCTTCAGTTATATTTCCTTGGTTATATAATTCTCGAACCTCATCCACTCTTTCATTATATGTTTGTTGGATTTCTTGTATTTGAGGATTTACTTCATTTTCCATTGTGTTACCAATCTTCTCAACATATTTATCTCTTAGAACATCTCTAACAGCATTTTTATTAAATTCATCTCTTATTGAAAAAAAAGATTTAGCTCCTGGTAAAACAGCTAACTCGGTTATCTCATCTATTGTTAAATCTCCTAGAATATCTTTTGTAACTTTATAATGTTCTGCTCTTTTTTGATATTGTCCAGCCCTTCCTATTGCTTCTGAAGGCTTTAAACCTCCTGGGAGAATACCAAATAACCTTCTATCTAAATCCTCATAAATAACTCTTGCTTTATCTGTTATTGTTGGGGCAAATTCAAGCTGTGTTCTTAATGGTATTGGTTCATATTCACCCACAACACCCCCTGCAGCTAAAGCTCCAGCTTCATTAACAAACCTATTCTTTTGAGATTCAGTAGGGTCTTTTGTTACAATAATCTGATTTGTTTGTGAATCTCTTGTATGTTCAATTCCTGCATAATCTAATAAATTTTCAAAAATATTTGTTCCTCTAATTGATTGCCCTTTTTTAAATCTTTCAACAATGTCTTTTGCTGTAGTTTTCTCTTGTTTAATAAAATTAATTTCTTGTGTATCTAAAACCTCTTTTGCAGGAGTTTCTTCAGGTTCTTCACCCTTTCTTATCCTTTCAATAATTTCCCTACCCCTATCTGTTACTCTTTCAATAACAGGGCTAACCCTTTCTCTGATAGGATCAACAACTCTTTCACGAACGGGAGCTATAATTCTTTCTCTAACAAAATCTATGGGCATTTAAACCCTCCCAGTTAGCTGTGCTAACCTCACTGCATGTTCTCCCTTTGTCATAAATGGGGAGAATGGTGTGACTTGTGGGCTTCTTGATTGTAAATGTTCTGTTGCTTTCCTTACCACCTCTGCCCTATGTTCTGTTGCTTTCCTTACCACCTCTGCCCTATGTTGTGCAATTTGATTTCGGTGTCTATTCCAAATCCTTGCAGATTGGTT
>PWUO01000313.1 GCA_003562555.1 Dehalococcoidia bacterium | reverse complement strand
TGTCTGCAACGCGTCCCTCGGAGGCGCGGTCGTATCTGAAGCTCCCGTCGATCGACTGTATCGTGCGCGGGTACAGCACCTTGCCCGGGCCGATGGTCGTGACCGGCTGAGGTGTCACGCGGGGTCGTTCCTCCTCGGCGGCCACCGGCAGCGGTTCGGAACGCAGCACCTCGCCCTCGTACAGGCGGCTGAATCTCATATAGGCCTCGTAGTCGAACCACCCCTGCAGCGTGAACTCCATGTCATCGACCGATCGTCTCTCCGTGTGCCGCAGGTCGCCATCGAACTCAAGCGTCCTGTCCCTCAGGATGATGCGGATCGAGTGGACGTACTCCTCGTCCAGGAGATATCCGTTCACGGTCTCCGCCGTCGTATGCACCCGTGCCTCGATGATGAAGTCGCGCTGCGTCCGCGTCAGCGAGATCTCCTCCTCGATGTCCTTCACGTACATCTCGAACAGGTCGTACTCGAACGGGAACTGCAGGCGCAGATCCCGCGAATCGCGTGACACGGACCAGTCGCGCATATCCTTCTGCCACATGCGCGGGTGCTCGGCGATAATCGTCACGGTGGCCTCGCTGCGCACGCTCAGCAGCGGTTCGGCAGCATCCACGCGGTAGCTGAACGCCATATCGAGGTCCTCAAGGAGTTCCCGGAACAGCACGGGCGGGATGTGGTCCGGCTGCTCAACTCCTGACTCGGAATCGGAATCTGCGTCACTGCCTCGGGGGAACTCATCGCCGTACAGGATTCCCGGGGTGACGTACACCACGTAGTCGAACGTGCCGCGGTGTTGATACGCGGTCGCAGGCTTCTCCTGGGCCTCCGCAGAGGATGAGGAGTACACGAGACCACCCAGGGACACCGCCAGCAGCACCGCTGCCGCCGTCATGCAGATGAGTCGTATGCCCCTGCGTTCCGCGATGAATTCAAGCACTCTTGTCATCCTCGTGCGTTCCCCTTTCGCTGTCCGATGTCGACTGCACGGACGGAGTCAGAATGTCCAGTCCAGCGCCGCAGTGCTGACAGGTCTGGTGCGGTTGGTGCAGCAGTGCCCAGCCATAGTAGACCGCGCCGCACTCAGGGCACGTTCCTCTTGGAATACTCACACCACCTCCCTCCCGGACCGTCCCGCGGGATGTCGCCGGTGTCTCACGTCGTCCGGTGAACCGGTGAACCTGCATCATGACTCCTCCACAGGCGGCGCGGACCGGTTGATGAACAGCTCCTTCAGTGCAACGGAGATCCAGCCCACGTCGCGGACCGTGTACACGTGCACGCCCACGACGTTGTCGGCCAGCACCGGCTCGCTGTCCGGGTTCTCGTTCGCGTCACCCTTGGTGACGAAATACCTCTTGCCTCCCGTCTCCTCGATATCAATCACCCGGTGCAGCACCGCCGGCTGCTCCACGGACCGGAACTGGATCACGTCGCCCGGCTGAATGCGCGAGGGTGAGGTCTTCGCGATGATGGCCACATCGCCCACGTCAAGCGACGGTCTCATGCTCCCGCTGCCTACCAGCACGGGCTGCACCGGGAACAGTCCCACCCCAAACCAGATGATGAGCACCGCGACGATGCCCGTCGCCAGCCAGCCGCCGAGCGAGCCCTCCTGGCGCCGCGTCCGCGGCGATAGAGCCGCGATCTCGCTCGTGTAGAAGCTGTTGATCATCACCATACCGATAATCGGCACTGCCGTGCCCACAAGCGCCGCAAACGCCCACGAGAGATCGGGCAGCACCGGACAGAACCACCAGAACGCCTCCACCACCCCGCGGTAGGCGAGCGCCGCGCGCCACCCGGCGAGGTACGCGAGGTACGAGGCCAGCAGGCTGGCGGCAAGCAGCGGAAACACCGTGTTGCCGAGGTAACGCACCGACTCGATGTTGGCCCCGAGCCCCAGCAGCCTCGTCGCTGACAGGTTGATCACCGTAAACAGCACCGTCGCCCCAACTATGGCGAGCACCGCGTGATTCTTGGAGAAGCGGTTGATGAGCCATGCGCGGCTCAGCTCGATGCCCGCGAGCATCGCCCCGACGTAGACGATGTTGGTGAGGATGCCCGTCGGGGTGAAGGAGTACGGGCTCCTGCCGAATCCCGAGAACAGGCCCGCGATGACCAGCACCGCCACGTGGAACGCGCCCACCAGCAGCGCCAGGTACAGCAGCGTGGAACGCTGGCTCCTTCGCGCCGCGGGCTGCTGCCGGGGAAGCCGCAGGACCACGTAGGCCAGCGCCGCCCACATCGCGGGCCGCAGCACGTACGACCTCACGAACCCATCGATGGGCAGCCGCGGCAACAGGTGATTGGTCGCCACGTAGATGGCGACCAGCCCCAGCACAATCACAAGCCAGCCGTTTCGCGTCATCGCTCTCTCTTCTTCAAGCCGCGCCCCATTCCCATGGAGGCTCTATTCTTCTCGAGGATGAACGAAGGCTTACGCCTCGTTCAGCGCCTCGGAGATGTTCTTCATTGCGTCGTGCTGCTTCGAGGTTATGGCCGCGGGATCGTCCGCCGTCGCTTCAATTGCCTCGATGATGTCCATGACTGGTGCAGCTGCAGGGGAAGCCAATCCGAGGAAGTTTTCCGGGTCGTGTGGAGTAACATCATGGTAGAAAGACAGGCTCAGCCTGCCCGATGCCACG
>PWUO01000153.1 GCA_003562555.1 Dehalococcoidia bacterium | reverse complement strand
CGAGCTCGCCCCGGCGCACGTAGTCGGGCACCCGGTTCAGGTTCGGCACCAGGAACACCATCGTGACGGCCTCGAGGAACACGAACACCCCCAGCAGGGTGAAGGCCTCGTCGAAGGACCAACCGCCGATCGTGTCGGCCTGGGTGAACACCACCCACAACACCACCAGGCCGGCGCCCAAGAACAGCAGCGAGTTGAGCGCGTTCAACCACCAGTTCACGCGGTACTCGAGGTCCTGCACCAGCGAGTGGGTGAAGAAGATGCGCCACAGGCGCAACGCCCGCCTCATGCGCCCACCGCCGCGTAGCGACGCAGCCCGAAGCGCCACAACAGCCAGCGCAGCAGCACGAACAGCGCCACCCAGGCCGCCTGCACGACGAGCGCCTGCACCAGCGCGGCGCCCTCGATGCGACCGAGCAGCACCTGCACCGGCACGTCCACCAGGTACGGGAAGGGCGTGTACGGCACGACCGCTCGCACGGCCTCCGGGTAGAGGTCGAGCGGCGCCAGCGAGCCTGAGAACACCAGCATCAGCGAGAAGAACACCCGCTCCAGCCCCACCGCCTGATCGGTCCAGAAGGCCAGCAGCGCGAAGGCGTACTGCTGGAAGAAGCGCAGCGCCGCCGCGCCGAAGACCAGCGCCACGAAGCCCACGAGGGCGGCAGGCTCGAGCGCCAGGCGCGCCTCGGCCCACCACAGCCCGGCCAGCACCGGCAGCCCGATGATCGGCAGGCGCACCAGCTTCTCGGCCGCGTGGTCGGCCACGTCCTGCCACATCGGATCGAGCGGTCGCAGCAACCTCGGCGAGAGCTCGCCCAGGCGGATGGCGCGGTCGAGTTCCCACACCACCCAGGCACCGGTCATCTGCCGCACGAAGAACACCAGCAGGAAGTAGGCCGCGAAGTCCGCCGCGCCGTACCCGCCCACGGGACCGTCGGCGGCCATGCCGATCCAGAGCGCCATCATCACCAGCGGCAGCGACCCCGAGACGATCCAGATGGTGATCTCGGCACGGTACTCGGTCATGGTCGCGAAGGCGTGCGCGAAGAGCGCCCTCGCCAAGCGCCAGCGCGCGCCCAGCGAACGCCAGCGGCGCATGCGCACCTCGCTGCCGGGGCCCCCGCGCAGGCCCGCGCGCTCAGCCAGCCGCTCGTTCACGCGCGCGCCGCCTCCTCCGCCGCGTCCTCCCGGAACGACCGTCCCGTCACCAGCTCGGCCACCACCTCCTCGACCGGCACCTCCTGCGTGGCCAGGTCGGCGACGGCGAAGCGCGCCATCAACGAGCCCACCACCTGCGCCACCGCACCGCGCGGCACCGCCAGCTCGGCTTCCACGCCCTTCAGCGAGAGAACGCTCCCGGGCGCGCAGACCGGGACGAGGCGATCGCGCGCCACGGGCGTCTCGAAGGTGACGTGCAGGCGCCGCTCTGGCGCCCGCGCCTCGACCAGCGCAGCCAGGTCGCCGTCGAACACGAGACGGCCGCGGTCGATCACCAGCACGCGCTTCGCCAAGGCGGTGACGTCGGCCATGTTGTGCGAGGTGAGCATCACGGTGGCCCCGTGGACCTTGTTGTAGCTCGCCACGAAGCGCCGCACCTGATGCTGCATCGCCACGTCCAGGCCGATGGTGGGTTCGTCCAGGAAGAGCACCTTGGGCTGGTGCAGGAGCGCTGCGGCGAGCTCGCACTTCATCCGCTCGCCCAGCGACAGCTTGCGCACCTGTTTGCGCAGCAGGCCTTGCAGGCCCAGCATCTCGGTCAGCTCGCCCAAGCGCTGCCGGTAGACGTCGTCGGGAATCTCGTAGATGGCCTGGTTGACCAAGAAGGTGTCGCTGGCGGCGAGGTCCCACGACAGCTGCTGCTTCTGCCCCATCACCAGCGTGATGCTGCGCAGGAACGCGGCCTGACGTCGGCGCGGCTCGAAGCCGACCACGCGCACCTCGCCCGCGCTGGGATGGAGCAGGCCCGCGAGCAGCTTCAAGGTGGTGGTCTTGCCGGCGCCGTTGGGCCCGAGGAAACCCACCATCTCCCCTGCCGCCAGCTCGAAGCTGACGTCGTCGACGGCGACCAGGTCGCGGTAGCCGCGCCGGATACCGAACTGGAAATTGTCAGTTTAAGTGCGGGACCGGTAGCGATCGAATGTGATTATGAAACAACGCTGGCTGCACCTCTTGTTGTCGAAGAAGTAAGAAAAGCTGAAGTTGAAGGGGCACTGGGTGCCGTTGTGGATTGCTTCTGCGATCCGGGTGTCTATGCAGCGAAAGAAGTGGTTAAAATTCCGGTCATGGGAATCATGGAAGCCGCCCTGTCCGTTGCCGGAGCAGTGGCAAATCGTTATGGTATTTTAAACCCCACATCGAGAGATTTTTCCCTGACCTGGAAAAAGGCTTCAACCTTTCATCCTGGTCGCCTTGTTTCGATCCAGGGCATTGACATGCCGGTGCTTGAGCTTGCCAACAAAGAAAAGATGTGGGAAAATTCTCGCGATGTAGCCTGGCGGATGGTAAAAGAGGACCAGGCCGAAGCGATCGTCCTTGGTTGCGGGGCTATGCTGGGTCTGGAGAAGCATTTGCAACAGGAACTCGGGATTCCAGTGATATCCCCCAGTATAGCAGGATTAAAAATGGTTGAACTGTTGATCTCCATGAGAATTTCGCACAGCAAGCTCTCTTAT
>PWUO01000286.1 GCA_003562555.1 Dehalococcoidia bacterium | reverse complement strand
CCAGCCGAGGCAACAGAGGGCGAGACGGTCTCCTTTTCCGGTTATGGCACCGATTCAGATGGCGAGATCGTTGCGTACCGGTGGCGCTCAAGCATCGACGGCCAACTCAGCACTCAAGCAAGCTTTCAGTCGGATTCGCTTTCTGTCGGTTATCATATTGTTTACTTCGAGGTGCAGGATGACGATGGTGAATGGTCGGATGAAGCCAACGCCACTCTGCGCATTCGTGCAGCCGATACTGCGCCTGTAGTAGAGCCCATAATCAATGCGTTCACTGCCACTGCCACTACCGTCCCCCCTCGCGAGATAGTAACGCTCTCCTGGAATGTCACGGATGCCGAAACAGTCCGCATCGATCAAGGACTAGGCACGGTGCCTCCATCCGGTTCGATTGAAGTGTCACCTGCTGAAACGAGCACGTACGAACTGTCTGCGACGGGTGGTGGGAAGACGGTCACCCGTGCGATCACTATTGTGGTCGATCCCCCCGCACAGACGGTAACACTTACCCCCAACATCGAGATGAGTGGATTCATCCGCAGTAGCGGTTCGGTTACGCCTGCTGAGATATTCGTCGGTGATGACGATCAGAACAGAGGCATCATGGGTTTTTTGACCTACGATATCTCCAGAATTCCGAAAGATGCGGTCATCACCCAGGTCACGCTGGACCTATCCGGCTATGACATAGCTCATGGGGAACCGTTTGACCATCTCGGATGTCTCAGCGCTTTCGAGCATCGGTACAACACGCTTCACGGTGAGTACCTTATGCCCGGTATTCCCGGTCAGATCGCGGAGTGGTGCGACAACGACGACCTTGAAGCTGGTGATCCACTTCCCGGGTTTCAGGAGCGTTTGGAGGACAGACTTCATACTGGCACGTTCCAATTCCGGCTGCAGTTTGCCGAGATGGAAACTAATGCAGATAGTGCGCGCGATATGCTGCAGTGGCCCAGGCAGCAACTGCCACGGTTGACTGTCGAATACTACGTGCCGGATTAGTAGCACGCGCTGTAATGTCAAAAGGCACTCTCCAGATGCGCGGGACGCACAACAAGCGTGCGGGTGCGTCTAGCTTGCGATGGGCTTGATGGTCATTACGGGGATGTCGGCATTTCGCAGCACGTGATCGGCAACACTTCCGAATACCATACTGCCGATGTTCACTCTCTTGCTGTGGGTGGCCAGAAGGATGAGATCAATGTCACTTCTGGCTGCAAATGCTACGATGGTTTCACCAGGGCTGCCTTCAACGACTGCGTAATCAACGCCGACGCCTGCTTCGCGAAGCCGTGCCCCGATCTCCTCAAGATACTCGCGTTCGCGTGCGTATCTGTACTCCTCAGCAGCTGCTATGCCGTCGGCGATGCCATAGAACGATAAGGCTGGTTCCATCACACGTAGAAGAACTGCCGTAGCATTGCACCGCCGTCCAATTTCAACCGCGTATGGGATCAACTGCTCGGACGGATCTGAGCCATCAAGGCAGACAAGGAGCCTGTCAATCAATGGACTACACCTCTGGGTCAGACTGCGCATGCTCCTGATATGGCTGCGCAGACTTGATGCTATAGCAAGGCGCACATCGCGTCAATCAGCCAGCTTCAGTACTGTACGGCAAAAGGGGCACGCCATACGACGTGCCCCTCAGGTTGTATCGTGTCGTGCCGCACGGTGGAAGGCCTACCAACCACCTCCCCAACCCGCGAAAGCCCCACCCATAATGACGACAACAATGATAATGTAGATAGCCCAGACGGCAAGTCCCAGCAAGAAGAGAATCAGGCCTATGATCGCCCACGTTCGCTGGGTCCGCTTGAAATGTTCCACACTATCCCAGGACTTGTTCTTCCAGGCCCACTCGTTACCCTTCGCGCCCAGCACGAAGTTCCAGATGACAGGGAGAACAAGTACGATCAGCGACAGCCACGTCTTGTTGAAGATGCCCCAGATCCAGGACATGAAGAACGCACCCCAGTTCCAGCCACGAATCTCGGGCGGCAACTGGCCCACTGCCGGACTGGCGGCACTTTCCTTCCTGACTGCGGCCTTGGGCTCAGCCGTCACGAAGGATTCGACGCACGTCCCGCAGTAGGCCTTGCCCTTCAGCATCGTGCGGCAATCAGGGCACACCGGGTTTCCACAAGAGACACATACTCCAACGGCTTCACGATCAGCATGAATGGCACAGTTAATATTGAACCTCCTTGTGCGTCGACATCACTCACCGATGTCTCCTTCGCGCAACGAAGCTATTCTGCACGAGAGCGGTTGCCAGCGCAAGTAGCTTGCGAGCGAAAACGCGTGTGATTGCAGGCATTCCGGGTGGAATTCCTGTGTCCTTTTGTGTACAGGCGCTGCCGCGCGTCATGTCGTCACGCCGCTTCACGATGGATTTGGCCGTCCTATTCCAGTAGCCAGTTGCGAACCCGACATCGTCCGTTTGTCCGAATTGTGATAATGTTTGTTCGGGTATCAGGGTCACAAGGGTCAGTTGCTGAATTCGACCTGATCCATCCAGTGCAACAGCAGCGCGTGCAGCTTCTCTCGGCATACCCAATACACATGATTGTGAGGAATCAGATGGTCAAGAGAAACGTGAACTTCAACCCGGGACCGGCGGCGCTGCCGCTCGAAGTCCTTCAGGCCGTGCAAGGTGAGTTGCTCGATTACCAGGGCAGTGG
>PWUO01000118.1 GCA_003562555.1 Dehalococcoidia bacterium | reverse complement strand
GAAATCAACGGTTCTGCCACACCGCGTGCACACCAGGTGATGGTGATGGCCGGTCGGCCGCGTCATCATGTAACTGCGCCCTCCGGCTGGCATGTACACCCGGCACACCAGCCCGAGCTGTCCAAGCACCTCGAGCGTTCGATACACCGTCACCCTGCCGATGTCCGGCGCCAGTGTCCTGGCCCTCTCAAGTATGGCGTCCGCCGTCAGGTGACCATCGCTCGATGCGATCGCCTTAAGCACCGCATGTCGCTGCGGCGTGAGGCGGTAGCCATTGGAGCGCAGTATGCCGGCAATCCTGTTTGCGGTAAGTCTCATGAACTCAGCACACCTTTCAGATCGGTCCCACGACACTGTAGCACGAACTGTTGCACCCCGGACTGCACCATTCTACGGTGCGAACGTGAACACACCCGTGCGTTTATCGGAGGAAGCCGGCAGTATCGTACGTGCGCGGCGATGTCGTGTGGGCTATACTGCCGGTATTGAAGAGGGGTGAAAGGATCCGACCAGAGGATGAACAAGAGACGCAAGTACCGTATCGGCATTTCAGGCTCCTACGGAGGCCTCAACCAGGGTGACGAGGCCATCCTCCAGAATATCATCGCGCGGCTTCGGGACTCAGTTCCCGCGAAGATCACGGTGTTCTCGCGCAACCCCAAGGACACGCTGCAGCGGCATGACGTGGACCGGGCAATTGCGGTACGGGACCTCAGCCGTGACGAGGTGGCACACGAGATCGAGTCGCTGGACCTGTTCATCCTCGGGGGCGGCGGGATTCTCTACGATGCGGAGGCCCGCATCTACCTGCGGGAGCTGAACATGGCGCAGCAGATGGGCATCCCTTCGATGACCTACGCGGTCGGTGTAGGACCGCTGAACGACTCCGCGGTTCAGAAACACGTCTGTGATGTACTCAGCATGACCAACTGCATTACCGTGCGTGAACGCAGCGACAAGCGCCTGCTGGAGGACATCGGCCTGCACAAGGACATCATCGTCACCGCAGATCCGGCGCTGCTCTCGAAGCCTGAGCCTCTGCCGGTAAATACGCTCGAGATGGAACACATGGCCGGAAAGCCGCACCTGGTGGCGATGTCGGTCCGCGAGCCAGGCATCGCGGCGCCGGATATCGATGAGAAGTTCTACCACGGACTGCTCGCGAACGCGGCCGACTTCATCATCGACCGGTACGACGCGGACGTCGTGTTCTTCCCCATGGAACGGCGTATGCTGGACATGCAGCAGTCGCACGCGGTCATCGCCCAGATGCTCAGGCCGCAACGCGCGCATGTGCTCAAGGGCGACTACACATCGGGCCAACTGGTGTCGCTCATCTCCCACTGCGACTTCGCCGTGGGGATGAGACTGCACTTCCTGCTGTTCGCGGCACTGCAGGGCGTCCCGTTCGTCGCGCTGCCGTACGCGGCCAAGGTGAGCGGGTTGCTCGATGGACTCATGCTGGAGATGCCCCCGATTAATCTGGTCAACGCGGGACGCCTGCTCGCCTACATCGATCGGTCATGGGACCGGCGCACCACCCTGCAGGAGAAGATCAAGACCAATCTCCCGAAGATGAAGCGCGAGGCCCGCAGGACCAATAAGTACGCCGTGTCGCTGCTCACCAAACCCCCCGCGAAGGCAGCCGAGCCTTCGCTCAGCCCGACTGCGACCTCGGGCACACCATGACCGGGAGCGCATATGCCGGCCATCAGAAGTTGCACGCCGCACGAGACAGACGTAGTCACCCTGGACGCCCGCACGGGCACGGTAATCGGCGATGCTGACGTACTGGTGGTAGGCGCCGGTCCGGCCGGCATCGGCGCAGCCATCGGCGCGGCCGATGCCGGTGCACGCGTGATCCTGGCGGAGCGCTACGGTTATCCCGGCGGCTGTGCGACTGCGGCCCTGGTCATGCCACTGATGTCCTATCACACCCAGTGCCCTTCGCCTCGTATCGCCGGGGCTGAGACGCTCTTCCCCACCGATCACGGCGCAAGCGGCGGGGCCGTCATCGCAGGTGTGCTTGAGCGCCTTGTACAGGGCATGATCGACCGCGGCGGCGCGCTGCCTCCTTCACCCGAGACGGGATACGTGGTGCCGTTCGACCCCGAAGTATTCAAGTCCGTGGCCATCGAACTGTTCGATGAAGCGGGCGTGGAGTACCTCTTCCACTCCTTCGCGAGCGGTGTGCTCGGCGCCGGGACCGTTGACGGCGTCATTTTCGAGACCAAGTCCGGACCGGTGGTGGTGAGGGCACGAACTACGGTCGACTGTACCGGAGATGCCGATATCGCCGCCCTTGCGGGTGCGCGTTACGTCATCGGCCGTGAGCGTGACGGGGCGACGGGCCCGATGTCCCTGATGTTCCGCATGGTTGGCTTCGACCGCGCACGCTTCATGTCCTACGTCCGCGCTCACCCTGAGGATTGGTTCGGCGTTCACGGACTGTGGGAACTGGTGCGTGAAGCGACGCTTCGCGGTGACCTGCAACTGCAGCGGGAGGACATCCTCATGTTCGGCACGCCACACGAGGGAGAGGTTGTCGTGAACAGCACACGCGTCATAGGCGTGTTCGGCACCAACGTCTGCGACCTCACCTTTGCCGAGGTTGAGGGACGGCGCCAGATGTTCCAGGTTGCCGCCTTCCTGCGCAAGTATGTCCCAGGATTCCAGGACGCGTACGTGGTCCAGAGCGGAGCGACGATCGGTGTCAGGG
>PWUO01000065.1 GCA_003562555.1 Dehalococcoidia bacterium | reverse complement strand
CCAGGGGTATCGCTATCAGGCCCCCGATGATACCGAGCAAGGCATTTTCCAATACCAACATACGGGACAGATCGCGGCTTCGGTTGCCCAAGGCCCTGAGCGTTCCCAGCTCTCCGGTCCTTTCGAATATGCTGATGTTTACGCTATTCACCACGCCGAGGGCCACCATCACCAGAATGACCAACTGCAATACGGCGAACTGGCGCCCATAGAGGTCGACGGTCTTCTGATAAAAATCCGCCAATTCGTACCATGCCATCGTGTCGTATTCAGATGCAGGCAGCATATGGCGTATGGCCGTCACCACCGTGTCGGTGTGCCTTGCATCACTCAAGGCAACCACGAGGCTATGCACCGCAGGCGTGTTCAGCAACTCCCTCGCGGCATCCAGAGGTACGCGCACCAATCGAGCGTCGTATTCAATGGAATGGCTTCTGAGAACACCCCCAATCTCAAATTCCAGACTATTCAACGCGCCGTCCGGAGTAGCGGTCAGCAGAGTAACGAAGTCTCCTGGACCAACCTTCAGGGCTCGCGCGACGCCTTGTCCGATTTCCATGATGTAGTGGTCGTCGGCGTCCAGGCGGCGCCCATCTACAACCTGCACAAAACCACCCACGGCCGGTTCACGTTGCGGTTCGACCCCTTCGCCAAGAATCGGAATGTCTGCGCGGCCATTGCTGAGTGTTCCGGAGAAGTTCAAACGCGCCATGACCTCCAATACGTGAGGGAGGGCTCGCACCTCCTTGGCAACGGACTCTGAATTCTCGAGCATGTAGCCATAGGGATCTCGGCGGCCCAATTCGTGATGGCCGGTTCGATAGATCTGGGCATGGCCAAGACCGGAGTTCACCGTACCCTCCTGCAATTGCACGAAGATGTCCTCGACGAAGCCCCCTGAGAGCACTAGGCTCACAGCCCCGAAGATGATTGCGGACAGCGTGAGTGCGGTACGACCGCGGTGGCGGAACAGATTTCGGAACGCGAGCTTCAGCATGGCCAGACCCTCAACGGTTGTGCCTGAGTGCGTCCACGATGTTCAACCTCGAGGCTCGCCAGGCGGGGTACAAACCGGCCAGTGCAGTCGCACCTGCCACGAGAGCGAAGGTCACCACTATTAGCGATGGGGTAACGCGTATTGCAGCGACGAACCCCGTGTCCATGCCGGGTGGAGGCGGCATCGGAATACCAATGGTTGATAGCGCCCACGCAGCACCGATGCCCAGAACGATTCCAAGCCCGCCTCCTAGGATCCCAACGAGCAAACCCTCGGTAAAAAATTGCCGGATGATCGTTTTTCGTCGAAAACCAAGTGCCAACTGAGTGCCAATCTCGCCTGTACGCTCCAACACGTTCATCATGAGGGTGTTGGAGATGCCCAGGAGGATGATGATGACGATCATCGCCTGTAGCACCGAGATCTGGCGCGAGAACAGTTGGGCTGTCTTGTTGAAGAAGTCTGCCTGAACGTGCCAAGGGACGATGTCAAGACCCTCCGCGCCCATCTGAGCGACCAAACTGGCGCGAACAGCGTCTGTATGCCGCGTATCTTCAAGCAGAACGACCCACGTGTGCTGCCCCTCCACGCGCAGCAGTTCGCGGGCGGTATTGATCGGAATACGCAATGCGATATCGTTGAGCGCCTTGTTGGCGGTGGTGAAAAGGCCGCTCACCGTCACTTCGACTGCGTTGAAGCCACCACTTGCCGTGCTGACCAAAAGGGCCACCTGATCCCCTGGGTTGGCATCGAGAGTGGCAGCCAATCCCACGCCGAGGATTACCTTCGGACCATCGCGCAAACCTGCCCCACCGGTAATCCGATAATCCGCACTCACCTCCTCTTCGCGCTCAGGGTCGACGCCTTCGCCCAGAAAAGGCACAGTATGATCGTCTCGGCTGACCAAGCCAGCGAATGCTAGGCGGGGGGTCACCACTTGCACATGCGGATGCTCTGAAAGCAGGCTCTCTCGCTCAGGATCCGGTGGGAGAACGAAATCGAATGGCTGCGCCTGTCCACGCTCCAGGTACTCGGCCTGCATGACCTGGATGTGACCCAGTTGACCCTGGATTACCCCCTCACGCATGCCCCACAGGAGCCATTCAATGAAGCCACCGGCAAGCAGAAGGGCGATGGCGCCGAAGGCAATGGAGGACATGGCAGCCGCCGTGCGCCGGCGTTGACGGGAAAGATTTCGGCCGGCCAAAAGGATGGTTTGCACGGGCATCTCTGGAAAAAGGATTGTTCGACGATGAATTTCGAGTTGGAGATCCTGAGCTGAAGTTCGTCTCCTTAATAACCTCTTCGCCGCGGTTCTTTCCTGACTGGTGTTGTCAGCAGGGTCTGATCTTGTCTTTCGGGCTTCAGGACGGGCTTGATTTTGCGGGATACAGCACAAACTGGTTCATTGTCAAGGTCAAGCGGCGGCAGTGGCTGCATCAGCAGCCGGGTATCTGGACTGCCGCCGTTCGACCACCGAATAAAGACTGTACGGATCCTCCCCGTCCAGGAACAGCTTCGCCATCTCCGGGGAGCGTCTCACCGCGCCGAATACCAGTTCGTTCAGGTTCGCGACATAGGGATGCCGAACGCCGCGATGCTCCACGGGACCACCGGCCTCGATAATGTCGAGTTGCATGCGCCGCACCATGCGGGCCAGCGCGCGATTGATCAGGAAGTACAGGTGGTAGGTGTCGTGGTCACGCGTGTATTCGATCGCAGCTCGCAGCAT
>PWUO01000085.1 GCA_003562555.1 Dehalococcoidia bacterium | reverse complement strand
CGGCAGTCATCGAGACCTCGGATAGGGGTTCGTACCCCAGGTCTCGCCCCGCGCGTACTTCGGTCACGTGTGGCGCACGCATCGCGTGTGTCGAACGAGCACTACGAGAGGCTATGAGGTACACGGCATCAGGAGTCCCACAACGTGGTGCGTTCGCGCTCCTGTTCAAACGCGCACCGAAGCTCCTCCAGATCCTGGAAGACCTGCTCCCACTCGGTAGTGAGCGTATCGATGCGCCCTTCCAGCCTCTTCTTGTGTTCCACGGTTTCCATCACCAGGGCCGCATTGCTGTAATGGTACGGGTCCGCCAGCAGCAGGTTCAACTCGTGCAGTTCCTGTTCGCAGCGAGGCAACTCGGACTCGATGTCTTCAATGCGTGCCTCCAGGGGAGCCCGTCTCCGGTAGAAGCGGTTCCGCAACTCTCCGTCGCGGCGCTTACGCTCCTTCTCGGAGTCGCGGGCCGATCTGTTTGATGAGGAAGTCCCTGCTGTGCTGTTGCGCTGATGCGCTTCGTGGCTCAGTCGTGCTTCTCTCCAGCGCACATAGCTGTCGTAGCTTCCTTCGTAGATGATCAAATGGCCTGCCTCTACCTCGATGATCTTGTTGGCGATCTCGCGTATCAGAGTCCGGTCATGGGTGATGAAGCATAGCGTGCCCGTGTAGGATTCGAGCGCATCGGTCAGGATCTCGCGGGAGGGGATATCGAGATGGTTGGTGGGCTCATCCATGAGCAGCAGATTAGATCGTTGTGTCAACATCTTGGCAAGTGCCAGTCGGCTCTTCTCACCACCTGATAGCACCGCCACCTGTTTGTAGACGTCATCACCACGGAAAAGAAACCCGCCAAGCATGGTTCGCAACTCGGTGTCACTCTGATCATCCGAGACGCTGCGCAGCTCGTCAAGGACCGAGTTGGCAGGGTTCAGCAGTTCGAGCTGGTGCTGCGCGTAATAGGCACGGGTCACGTTCGGTCCAAGCGTGCACTCTCCCTGTTCGAATGGAAGCACCCCGGCGAGGATGCGCAGGAGTGTGGTCTTGCCCGCTCCATTCGGTCCTACCAGCGCGACGCGGTCGCCCCTGCGCAGTGTCAGGTTGAGGTCACGGTAGACCACGTGGCTCCCGTATGCCTTCCGTACGTGTGTCAGCTTGATCACCTCCTCACCTGAGCGCGGCGGTGGAGGGAACGAGAAATGTATTCGGGCGCTGGCTCGCGGAACGGTGATGCGCTCCATCTTGTCCAGCTTCTTAAGGCGGCTCTGTACCTGTGTCGCCTTCGTGTTCTTGGCACGGAAGCGGTCGATGAAACGCATCTCCTGCTGTATCTTGCGGTCCTGCCGCTCAGCGGTGGCCTCCAGTACCTCCAGCTCGCGCTGGCGGGCGACCACATAACTGTCGTAGTTTCCGTGGTGCATCAGCAGTGAATGCTGTTCCAGGGCGAATACCTTGTTCACCACTCGATTGAGGAAGGCGCGGTCATGTGAGGTGACCAGCACGGCCCCCTGGTACGACTTCAGATAATCCTCGAACCAGATGCACGATTCGAGATCAAGGTGGTTCGTGGGCTCATCGAGCAGCAGCAGGTCAGGGTTCAGCAGCAACAGCTTCGCAAGCTCTGCACGCATGAGCCACCCACCACTGAACTCCATGACGGGGCGCAGAAGGTCGGACTCCGTGAAACCCAATCCGGAGAGCACGATCTTCGCCTCGTGCTCGAGGTCGTATCCACCGGCAGCCTCGAACTGGTGCTGCAGCTCGCCTAGCTGCTTCAACAGGGGTTCGATCTCGTCGGGGTCGGCATCCTCCAGTTCCTCCTGCAGCAACTGCAGCCTGTGGGCGAGTCCCGATACGCGGGTTGCCCCGTGAAGTACGTGATCGAGCAAATGTGCACGCGAGGCCGGGCTGATCTCCTGCTCCAGGAAACCTATAGTGGCACCCTTTCGGATACTGAGTTCTCCGCTGTCCGGTTCGGCGCGGCCGACCAGCATGTTGAAGAGAGTTGTCTTGCCGGATCCATTGGGACCGATGAGCGCAATGCGATCGCGTGGCCCTATCGTGAAGGAGACTTTCTCGAAGAGGACCTGGTCGCCGAATGACTTCGATATCGAGCTGGCGCTGAGCATGGGTGATCCCGCGAGAGTGTAGCACACGCGCACCGGCGCTATCAGTGTGCGTCGGCACACCGGATTCTGTTCGTGCTGCTGCCTGTTGATACTGCGCCGGATTGCAGCCTTGCCACGAATTGAAGTTGAGTACAGCACATGCGGGTATGGTCCGTCTGATGCCGTTTGCCAACGCGGCCCAAAGTCTCTAATATGAACCGCAATGCTGTCGAAGCGCGCGGCGTCTTCCGCGCAGCTTCAGCCGTAAGTGCCCAGGTCCCGTGCCGACCTGTTCGGGGTCGCCTGAGAGTTCCTGACCGGCGGAAGACAGCATTTACCACAACCGAGGAGGGATGGATAATGACTTCGCATTCCGGTGACCGTGCTCTAGAAGAGATTACTGCAAGGATTGAGAAAGAGTATCGTAGTCGTACTCCGCGATCAGAGGCGATTGCAGCAGAGGCTCGCAATTACCTGCCCGGTGGCGATACTCGCAGGTCCATCTTCTACTTTCCATATCCCGT
The DNA here is from genome assembly GCA_003562555.1 of Dehalococcoidia bacterium. Classification (GTDB taxonomy): domain Bacteria; phylum Chloroflexota; class Dehalococcoidia; order GIF9; family AB-539-J10; genus SKVJ01. The sequence goes on along the minus strand of PWUO01000085.1, from coordinate 111 downwards.
ATGGATCGATCACGCGGACGGCTGTCATGTCTACGACGAGGATGGCAACGACTACGTCGACTTCCATAACTGTTACACAACTATGATTCTCGGTCACGGCAATCCAGCAGT
>PWUO01000057.1 GCA_003562555.1 Dehalococcoidia bacterium | reverse complement strand
GTCGATCAGCATCTGCTCCTCGCGTCTGACCCGCAGGAGGACTATCAGGCTGAGTCCGATGAACCATGTAACCCCAATGAACCAGTTGGCAGTCAGAAAGAACACAGCTACGTGCAGCAGATAGAACGCGGTGTACATGGGGTGGCGCACCAGCGCGTACGGTCCATTGGTAACCAGCGTATGGTTTTCCTTGATCTTGAGCGTGGCCGACAGGTTATTCCCCAGAGTGCGGTGTATCCAGAGGAAGAGCATGAGCGCCGCGAGAGCCAGCACCGCGCCCAGAAGTCTCAGAGCCAGCGGAAGATCCAGAGCCGCCCAGCTCAGGAGCCTCGGTGCCCAATCAAGCGAACGTATTCGGATGTGCGCGAACAGGGTGAAAACCTCGTAGCAGATGAAGACGCTCAACCAGATCGAATACTTCCGACTCTCGGACACAACCGTTTGGTAGCCAGCCTTGCGCGCTCGACGATAGTGCTCGATCCGCATGATCGAGAACAGTGTGAAGACAGTTATCAGCAGGTAGTTACTGAATAGATCGATGTCCATCAAAGTACGTACGAACCAATTCTCGCAACCGGGCACGGTCGATCGATCGATCCCTGGTGTGATGCCGCGTAATTGAAGCACCGGGCGCCAGGGTGAACTGAATCACACCCGCGCCAGTCCCGGCGCACCCGATGCGGAGCTAAAGTCGCAGCGCGCGACCATCGCGCGTGTCTCCACAGGTGCAATCCGTTGTAGTGTACAGGAACCGTGTGTACAATTTCGCGCACGTTTCCGCGGAGGTGACCGCTTTGCCGCGCTACAGAATGCTGTCGTTCTTCCTGGCAACACACGGGCTGACCTGGGTCTTCTTCATCCCGTTCGCCGTCCTCCAGTGGTCCGTCAATGATTTTCCACGAAATCTCCTCTTCTTCGCCGGTGGCCTGGGGCCGCTCGTCGCCGCCCTGCTGTTTGTGAGAGGGACGCGCGACGCCACGTATATGAGGGAGTACGCTGCGCGGATTATATCGTTCGGACGTATATCGGGACGCTGGTGGTCTGCGATTCTGCTGTTGCCTCCCGCGGTTACACTCTCCGGCATCGTCATCGCAGCGGTGCTCACCGGCGGCTCGCTTCAACCAGACAATCTCCTCAACATCAGCACGATTCGCAATGTCACGGTCTTCTACATCCTCCTGATGCTTCTCGCACCTCTCATCGAGGAAATCGCGTGGCGGGGCTACGGACAGGATGCGCTGCATAGTCGATTCGGGCTCGCTGCCACCAGCCTCATCCTCGGTGTTCTGTGGTGGTCCTGGCATTTGCCCCTGTTCTTCATGGCTGACACGTATCAGAGCGGCCTTGGCCTGCTCACGGTGCAATCGCTGGAATTCCTCGTCTGGTGCGTCGCAACCGCCTTCGTCATGACCTGGATCTACCACGGCACAACTGGCAGCATTCTCGCCGCTATCGTCTATCACTTCATGCTGAACGTGGCGAATGAACTGCTCCTGACCGACGCTGCCGCCGAGATTGCGCGAAGCGCGATTCAGATCGCGCTGGCGCTGGTGCTGATTCTGGTGCTGCCTCGCCTGAAGCGCGACGACGGCACGCGCCGCGTGGAAATGTGGCGGCCGGCGAGATCGAACTGAGTAACGATGTCAGGGGGCGCCGACAGACCAGCCGATGTGACCGTCAGTCCCCGTTTGAATCCACCAGGACCATTATCAGGCGATCATCCTCCGGGACAGGCGACCCACGACCGTCGCGATTGCTTGTGAGAAGGTACAAAGAACCGTCGTGCCCCACCACCACTTCCCGTAGACGGCCGAACTCGCCCTGCAGATGGCGGGTAAGTGTTATGTCCGCTGACAGATCAACCGTGTACAGGCTCTGTCCCCTCAATCCTGCGAAGTACAGGCGACCGTCAAGATACGCAAGGCCTGATGGTGCCCACGTGCTGCGCCCGCTCTGCACCACTGCGGTCTCCATACCCGTCATGGTCTGGTCTCCGGTAATCACCGGCCATCCATAGTTCAGTCCGGGACGAATGAGGTTCAATTCATCCGTCGCCTGAGCACCATGCTCCGTCGCCCATAACTGCCCCGCATCATCCCACGCCAATCCCTGGGGATTGCGGTGACCAAGCGAATATACTGGCGATCCAGGGAATGGATTATCGTCGGGGATTCCGCCGTCACCGGTGATCCTGAGTATCTTGCCTGCGAGAGAATGTGGCGACTGCGACAGTTCGGGATGAGCCGCATCACCGGTACTCACGTACAGTAGACCGTCCGGCCCGAACTTGATCCGGCCCCCGTTGTGTATTGACGCCGCCGGAATGTCGTCGAGGATGACCTCCTCCTCAGCCAGGTGCAGCCCGCGCATCGAAAACCTGCTGACTCTGTTCACGAGAGCGTTGCTCCGCACATATGTGTAATAGACGTATACATAGGGAAAGGTGTCGAACGACGGATGTACGGCGATGCCAAGAAGTCCACCCTCACCCCTGTGCTCGACGTGGGGCAACGTCAGCAGTGGTTCCTCGCGCAGCCCTTCGGCTGCGTCGTAGTATCGGATTCGCCCCGGGCGTTCGGTGATCAGCATGCTCCCGTCCGGCAGCGATGCAAGGGCCCAGGGTATCTCCAGGCCCGAAGCGACGACCGTGGTTTCTCCAATTGTGTGATACGCCGCCTCAGGCTCAGACGACTGGTTCGCCATCTGAACGGCCCGCCACATGGTCGGGCCCGCAAGGACGGCGATCAGCACAAGGACCAGCACGGCGATTGCTGTCTTCATGATCGTGGGGCAACTGCACAGGGTCTCTACAACGGTCGGCTACAACAGGCCGAAGTTACGAAGTGCGTGAATTCCGATCACCACCACAAGTGAAAGGCTTGATCCAACGTGAACCGTTCGTACCGATGCACGATGCGCAGCTGCAACACCAAAGCGCAGCATGAACCCGGCCCCGACCACGAAGAGGATCAGAATGAATCCAGCCAGACCGTCGCCGAGTCTGAGAGGACCGTCCGCCAGGCGACCCATGTGCAGTCCGAAGTGGACAGCGATCGGCAGGAAGGCCAGCAGGTTGCCAAACACGTGGAACTTCACAAGTCCGGCACGCGACACCGAGGTTGTGCGCTTCAAATACGCATAAAGGGGCACGGCGATAACGAGATACGCAGCGGCCACAATCGCCAGCCAGTGACCGAGCGCATAGGGACCGATGAATATGAACAGGCTCCACCACCCCAGATACGTTCCCACGGACATCACGAGTGTCAGGACAAGCAGACCGGTCGCGATTCTGAACTGCGTGATCATAGTAAGATCCATCCTTGTGGGCGTCGCCTGTGTGCACGCCCGGTCATTGGTGCCGAATCTATCACAGCCGAATGTCCCATGTCCAAGGATACTGTGATCAGGCCGACGGCCGGCGTTGCTGTTAGAATTCAAGTAAAGGTGGAGTTGTTCGCTGGTTCAGCGGTACAATCCCTCCGGCAACACCCGCGCATGTGGCTCGACATCGAGAGGTACGATGGCAGAGATAGTTGAGGGAAGACACCCGGTACTCGAAGCCCTCAAATCCGGCCGTCCCATCAACAAGGTCCTGCTGGCCAAGGGCATCGGGCGTCACAGCGCAATAGGTGAGATACTGCAACTCGCACGTGAGCAAAGGGTTCCCGTCGAATACGTACCCCGCCCGGCACTTGATCGTGCCGGCAGTACCCTGCAACACCAGGGGGTGATCGCCTACACTGCGGCTCATGACTACGTGTCGCTCGACGACCTCCTCGCGGTGTCACGGGACCGGAACGAGCCGGGCCTGTACTGTGTGCTGGACGGCATCGAGGACCCGCATAATCTCGGTGCGATCCTTCGGTGTGCAGAAACGACGGGCACCCATGGGGTAGTCGTGCGCTCACGTCGTGCAGTCGGCCTCACGGCCGCGGTGGCGCGCGCCTCTGCGGGCGCGGTCGAATACGTGCCAGTTGCGAGAGTTTCCAATATCGCGCAGGCGATCCAGCAGTTGCAGGATCAGGACGTAGTGGTCGTCGGCATCGATCCGGAGGGCGATAGAGTGTACACGGAGGTCGACTTCACGACTCCAACCGCGTTCGTCATCGGAGCTGAGGGAACGGGCATCTCGCACCTGGTACGAAAGCGGTGTGATGCACTCGCCGCCATTCCGATGCGGGGTCGGATCGGCTCGCTGAACGCATCAATCGCAGCTGCCTTGGCGATGTACGAAGCGCTCAGGCAGCGGGGCTGGTAGTCAGGAACCCCGGGGTCTGCGGGCAGCACCACGGTGTCCATCCAGACCCGGACCTCTCAGACACGCGCCGGTTGACCACCGAACCGTTATGCGATACGTTGCATCTGCACGCCCTCTCCGTATTCTGCAACAGTCTCCCGAGTGCACATTTTCACACAAGGGGAAGAAATGACAGTTAGAGTTGTTACCGATAGCACCGCAGACCTCCCTAAGGAGATTGTCGAGGAACTTGGTATCTCCGTCGTGCCGTTGCACATCCATTTCGGGGATGACACGTTTCAGGATGGCGTCAGCATTTCGACCGAGGGTTTCTACAATCTTCTCACCACGGGCGACATACTGCCCAAGACGTCAGCCCCATCATCAGGCATGTTCATCGAGACCTACGAAGAGATCGCCCAGGAATCAGACGAGATCATCTCGATCCACATTTCCACCAAGCTCAGTGCCACATACGCATCCGCACTGGTGGCCAAAGACGGCGTGGAAACTCCCTGCAGAATCGAGATAGTCGACACGCTTTCTGCGTCGATCGGGCTTGGCCTGCTCGTTGTACAGGCTGCCCGGATGGCCCGAGAAGGCGCGACGCTGGATGAGATCCTCGACGTCACCACTTCGTCCATCCCGCGGACGCAGTACTTCGGAGTCGTGGATACGCTCGAGTACCTGCACAAGGGTGGAAGGATTGGAAAGGCTGCCACCTTCCTGGGATCGATGCTAAACGTCAAACCCATTCTCGGCCTGCGCGATGGTATCGCTCATCCCATTGAGCGCGTGCGCGGACGGGAACGCGCGCTCGATCGGGTCTGCGAGCTGGTCTCCGGATACGGACCGATACTGAGTCTCGGCGTAGCGCACACCACCACTGAGGCGGAGATGGAGCTTCTCGCCTCGCGGCTGTCCCAATTTTTCCCTGCTGACGAGATACTGCGCACTCGGTGCGGTGCCACGCTCGGCACGTACCTCGGGCCCGGTGCCCTTTGCGTCGCACTGATCGAGGGCGGCGTCGCGCCCTGCCAGATCGAGAACCCGGGTCACTGATCGATCCGCCGCGTTGCAGCGACGTGGGGGGGATTCCGAAGGGAAGCTGCTCGACGGTCTTTCCTTTGGCCGGTGGCTGGCCCGTGCATCGCGAATGTGCTAGGTTAGCATCGTGCCGATCCGAATTGTCACCGACAGTACCGCGGATCTGCCGAAGCATATAATCGACGATCTTCAGATAACTGTGGTCCCGCTCCACGTCTACTTCGGAGATGAGGCGTTCCTCGACGGCGCCACCATCAGCAAAGACGAATTCTACCGGCGCCTTGCCGCACACAGGGCCACCTTTCCACGAACGGCAGCACCCTCCGCCGGAGAGTTTACGGACGTCTACCGTCGCATCAAGCCAGATACGGAAGGCATCGTCTCCATCCACCTCTCACCAAGACTCAGCGCCACCTACTCCGCCGCTGTTGTCGCTGCCGAGGCGCTTGCGCCGGAGACCCGCATTTCTGTGGTCGACAGCACCACCGCATCCCTCGCACTTGGACTCCTCGTGATGCATGCCGCCACTCTGGCACGGCAGGGTGCTGACGTCGACGAAATCGTGAACAGCGTTACGTCCATGACGCCACACACACGCTTCTTTGGCGTGCTCGAGACTCTGGAGTACCTGCACAAGGGTGGACGCATTGGAGCGGCTGCGGCGTTTCTGGGATCCATGCTCCACGTGAAGCCCATCGTTGGACTCCGAGACGGCGTCGCCCACCCTATCGAACGGGTTCGGGGCAGGCAACAGGCAATTGAGCGCGTTATCGAAAGGGTAGATTCGCATGGGGAACTGCTGCATCTTGCCGTCGGTCACACCACGGACGAACAGGGCATGGAAGTTCTCGCGACGCGCCTCAGCAGGGGATTCCCACGCGAACGTATGGTACACGCCCAATGCGGCGCCACGCTTGGCACGTATCTCGGACCAGGGGCCTTCGGTGTTGCGTTGATCGAAACCGCACCCTGCTGAACTATGATGCGCGGATGATCTGCAGGCATTGCTCACAGCGTCCGGGGCTATTCCTGTTTTCCGTCGTGATTGCGTATAATTCACAAGAAGTTAACACTGTTCTGATACTAATTTGGGCAATGCTTCGTGCGCAGGCTGCGGCCGGCGTGGAAGCCTACCAGTCCTGGAGGTTACAACCGATGCGGAAAACCGGACTCTCACTGTTACTTGTGGCAGCGATACTCATCGGCGGATTCGGCTCCGTCCTGCTCATCCCCGACCCGGTGGCTGCAGACGACTCCGCAGCGACAGAGTTGCGGCCCGACCGCATCAGGGTCAGCACCAAGTATCCGTCCGTATCCGGTCCTGCCGACCGGACGTTCATATTCCAGCTTGAACTGTTGTACGAATTGACCGACATTGCGCCAGGTTTCGAGCAGGCCGACCTCGGTCGGCTGCAGAGCAGGGTATTCGACTTCGAGCTCACCGGTCCGGAAGGATGGCGCTTCTATGTGGCTGAATCGTCGTGGCGGCTTGACCGGCGGATCGGCGCAATGCAGCTGAGGGCGCTTGGCGTCCCGACGCAACTCGTGGTCGCAGCGACCGCCCCGTGGTGGACCAACATGCAGCCCGGCGACTACCCCCTGGAATTGCGGGTAGTATCACGTGATGGCACTGTTGAAGACTCGATCAGTCTCACGGCGGTGATAACGGCGTGGTACGGACTTGATGCAGGCACCAGCACCGGCAGACTGAATACAAAGACGACTCCCGGGGCGCCGGCGACATTCGATGTAGTTGTCTCGAACACCGGATCGTCTGACCTGGACAAGGTCTCGATATCCTCGACGCGCCCTCCCGGAATCGCAAACGAGCAGTGGAGCGTAAGATTTGAGCCCGATTCCATCGCACATCTCGCCCCGGGCCAGCAGGAAGTGATCACCGTCTCCATCACTCCTCCGGAGAAGGCGATCTCCGGTGATTACTATCTCACGCTGGATTTCAGAGGCGATCCCGCTATCTCTGACAATCCCCCTAAACTCGAGATGCGGGTGTCTGTGGAGACGAAGCCGACATGGGTCTTCACCGGCATATTGATCGTGGTGCTTGCGTTCCTGGGGCTGATGTACGCGTTCTACGCACTGAGACAGCGCTGATCCGCAGCATGCGGGCACGGTCTCCCAGCGGCAGGAGCCGTCGGCACTGGCACACCTGACATGTTGGGTCAGGCTGACGCGGCCACAGGCGCGCCGTGATTACCCTCCGTATATCTTCACGAACGTCGCGAGCGAACGGTCGTACGTGCGCTCAACCTCCGGCGGAAACAGACAACCCGGCAACTGCCTGCTCTTCCAGTGGTACGCCAGACAGTCGCAGCACATCCCCTTTCGCGGGCACCCCGGGTAGGTGCAGGTGCATCGCTCAAGATTCGACTCGGCCTTGCATTTCGTGTCGCCCATAATAACCTCCTTACGAGACTGGAATGGTGTTCCGCCGCCCGACTGCACCTGACAGGTTAATCATCCCCGTCTGCGCAGTCTGGAGACCACAAGAGTGAGAGTGAGCGCGATGCCCGCCAGCAGCACGATAGTAGCCCCGGACGGAAGCCTGAGCAGGTATGACAGCCACAGCCCGCCCGTCGTGAACACCGCACCGAAAGCAACCGAGAGCAGCATCATGGTTCGCATGTTGTAGGTGAACTGGCGTGCCATCGCCGCAGGAAACGTGAGCAGCGCGATGACGAGTATCATTCCAACCACACGAATGAGCACCACCACCGTGAGCGCGATCAGTCCAAGGAGCAGCAGATAGAGCTTCTCCACCGGAATGCCTGCCGCCTGGGCGTACTCCTCCTCGAAGGCGAGTACAAGATACTCCTTGTACAGCGCCACCACGACAGCGATAATGACGAGGTCGAGGATAACCATGAGCATGAGGTCGTTGAAGGGCACGGTGAGGATATTCCCGAACAGGTAACTCATCAGATCCGGGGCATACCCCGGCGTGAGTGCGATAAGGACAACCCCCAGCGCCATACCCATGGCCCAGAGCACCCCGATGGCAGTGTCCGCGGGGAGACGTGTACGCCGGGTGACTAACCCGATGGTAAGACCGGAACCGAGGGCGAATACGAGCGCGCCCAGGATAGGATTCACACCCAGGAAGTAGCCGAGTCCGATGCCGCCGAATGACGTATGCGCGATGCCTCCACTAATGAAGACGATGCGCTTGACCACCACGTAGACGCCTACGACACCACAGGCGACCGCCGCCAGCAGCCCCGCGGCGAGCGCATGCCGCATGAAGTCATATTGCAGCGCTTCGAGCATCGATCAGTGTTCCTTCAGCACCCGGTGGGGCACCTGTCCGTGGGTTATGAGCTGTACGGGGCACTGATACGTCGCCTCAAGCAATTGTGGAGTCAGCTCAACGGCACCGTGATGAAAAAGTCGGCGATTCAGACACGCGATGGTATCCACGTGTACAGAGACGGCCCCGACGTCGTGAGACACCATGAGAATGGTGAGGTGCCGCCGCAATTCCTGCAGCACTTCGTAGAAATCGGTCTGCATCGTCGGATCGATGCTTGCAAGCGGCTCATCGAGGAGAAGTATCGCAGGTTCGCTGACAAGGGCACGCGCAATGAACGCCCTTTGCTGTTCGCCGCCGGAGAGCTGGCCAATCTGCTTGTGGCGAAACTGAAGCATCCCGACCCTGGCAAGTGCCGCCTCAGCGGCCGCCCTGTCAGTGCCATCGTATTTTCGAAGAAGACCCTTCTGGCCAGAGCGACCCATAAGCGCCACATCCCAGACGCTCGCAGGAAACTCCCTGTCGAATATCGGACGCTGCGAAACGTAGCCCACGCGATGCCGCCCCCTCTCAGGCGTTTCTCCAAGTACCGAGACGCTGCCACTATCGGTAACTACCAGCCCTAGGATGACCTTCAGCAGCGTGCTCTTGCCACCGCCGTTCGGACCAATGATCCCGAGGAAGTCGTTGGACCTGACCGCGAGATTGATGCCCTCAAGCGCAGGTACAGGGCCGTACGAGACCCATACGTCACGAAGCTCGATGACCGGACGCTCATCCATGATGCCTATGATACCTGACCGATGGCCGCTGCGATCTGGCGCATATTCGACAGGTAGTCCTTCGCGAGAGGATCTACCAGTACGACTTCACCGCCTATCTCGGAGGCGATGACTTCAGCACTTCGGACACTGAATTGCGGGCTGGCGAAGATGATACGGATATTATGCTCCTTCGCCTCATGCAACAACCTCACAAGGTACTGCGCATCCGGCTCATTGCCGCCCTGCTCCACAGCGATCTGCACCAGGTCGTAATCGCGCGCGAAGTAGCCGAACGCGGGGTGGAAGACGACGAACCGCCTGTGCTCCAGTGACTCCAGTTGAGCCCGGAGTTCATGATCAAGCGCGTCCAACTCTTCAACGTACGCCAGGCAGTTGGCCCTGTAGTAATCGGCATTGGAGGGATCCACCTGCATCAACCCATCGCAGATATGCGACACCATCACCTTCGCGTTCTGAACTGACAGCCAGATGTGCGGGTCCGGTCCGGTGTGGTGATGATGATCCCCGTCCTCGTCATGGTCGTGATCATGGTCATTAATGTGCTCATGGTCGTCGTCGTGCCCATCGTGGTCATGATCGTGGTCATGGTCGTCATCACGGTCATTATGGTGTTCGTGCTCATCGTCATAGTGCAGCAGGTCGACCCCCGTGGAGCAGTCGACCACGAGCATATCGCGGTTGGCCGCAATCAGACGGTCCATCCACGCGAGCTCGAAGTCGACCGGTGATCCAACCATCGCATACATGGAGGCCCGGGACAACTGCACCATCTGGTCGGGAGTAGCCTCATACGTATGGGGTGACGCCCCGGGAGGAACCATCACCACCACATCCACCCTGTCTCCACCTACCGCTTCCACAAATCCAGCCTGCGGCAGTATGGTTACGGCCACTACTACGCGGTCGGAATCATCAGGTACAGGGCCGCATCCGGTGACCATTGCCCCTGTCAGCGCGACGACAAGAGCCGCAGCCATGAACAGAGACATGGTAGTCCTCAGCACTGAAGTCGTCCGCATCACGCCCTCCCTTGACGTAGTACAACGAAGTAATTGATACCTAATTTCTATTGTACTACAACACAAACCGGATCTCTCAAGTCAGGAACGCCCACTATGCAGAGGAAGACGAATCGCCACACGCGGGACACACGCCGTACACCTCGAGCAAGTGGCCGGAAGGAACGAACCCGGTCTCCTTCTGAAGGCGCTGCTCCAGCCCCCGAAGATC
>PWUO01000220.1 GCA_003562555.1 Dehalococcoidia bacterium | reverse complement strand
GTCTTCCGTTCCGGTCGTTCTTTGGGTATACGCATCTTTATTGATGCTATTGGAGGTGTAGTTGGAGTCGGCACACGTCATCTGGCAGAAGGCGCTGGGAGAACTGCAAACCCAGGTAAGTCGAGCCAATTACAACACGTGGCTAAGGAACAGTCACGGTATATCATTTGAAGGCGGGTTGTTCGTCGTGGGCACTCCCAGCGCCTTCGTGGCTGAGTGGCTGGCCAAACGTCTCCACTCTCTCATCAAGAAGACTCTGACCGGCGTCACCGGTGTTGATGCTCAGGTGGAGTTCCGTGTGCAGAATGGTGCCCGACCCCATCGGCGCGCGCACGCTGAGAATGCCCTCGCCGATGGTGGTGCGGTCGCTCCGGCCTGTTTCGTCGACACTGGCAACGCCCGATGCACGTTCGACAACTTCGTCGTCGGCGCCTGCAACCGGCTTGCCTACGCTACCGCCCTCGAAATAGCGGAAAACCCTCTCAGCACGTTCAATCCTCTCTACCTGTACGGCGGTACAGGCCAGGGGAAGACGCACCTCCTTCAGGCAATCGCACACAGTGCACAGCAGAGCAACCGGGACGTTCTCTACACCAGCGCGGAGCGCTTCACCGACGATTTCGTGATGGCCGTCAAGCAGAAACGGGTCGAGGACTTCCATGCAAGGTTCAAGTCGCTGTCGCTGCTGCTGTTCGATGATATCCAGTTCCTGGCGAGCAAGCGCCAGACCCAGCAGTGCTTCTACCACATATTCGACGAGCTGCACCAGAGGAACTGCCAGATCGCCGTTGTGGGCGACCATCATCCTCGCGACATACAGTTGCTCTCAGAGAAGCTTCGAAGTCGACTTGAGAGCGGCATGGTGGCCTGTATTCAGCCCCCCGATATCGAGTCCCGGATGACCTTCCTCCAGGCGAAAGCAGCCGACTCCGATATCGTCATCCCACCGGACGCCCTGCGCATGCTTGCTGAGGAGGTGCGAGGTAACATGCGCCAACTGGAGGGAGCCGTCGTCTACCTTTCGGCTCAGGCGCGTATCTCAGGCGATCCGATCAATGCACAGTCTGTCCACAGGCTTCTCACAAGTCTGTCCACCTCCGGCGACAGCAAGTCCATCGTTCGCGCCGTTGCGGATACCTTCGATGTGCCGGTGGAGGAGCTCATCGGAAAGAAGCGTGATCGGAGAACCGCACTTGCCCGACACGTGGCCATGTACCTGTTGCGCAAACACACCTCCAGATCCTTCGCCGAGATAGGCCGTGAACTGGGCAATCGAAACCATGCAACCATCCTGCACGGCTACAACAGGGTAGAGGCTGAATTGGCCCGGAACCCGAGGCTCGACAGGCAGCTGTCCCGAATCATCAGCAACCTCTCGGCCTCAGACACCCTGTAGACAGACTGTTGATAACTTCCCGAGCGGCCTGTGTTCTGACGTCAACAACCCACTCACCAGGAATGACAACCTGTGGCCTCTTCACGAATGATTGTGAAGTATCCCTTCCTGATCTCACGTCCGCTTACTACCATCCCCTCCAATGTTATAATCCTTCACTCTTACTGTATTAACTACTGAGATACTGATGATGAGAGTCGGCATACTCGGCGGAACATTCGATCCGGTACACGTAGGTCATATATTCATCGCGGAGGAGGCACGGATCCGACTTTCGCTTGAGCGTGTGCTGTTCGTCCCTGCAGGGAACCCGTGGCTCAAGGTTGATCACAGGGTGACATCTGCGGCACACAGAGTGGAGATGGTGCGCCTTGCGATAGCCAAGCACCATCACTTCGCGCTGTGCAACGTCGAGGTGGATCGGGAAGGTCCTTCGTATACGGTGGACACACTGGAGGATCTGCACACGAAGAGTGGGGATGATGATCTGTATTTCATTCTTGGGCTGGATAGCTTCCTGCTGCTGCCTCTCTGGAAGGAGCCCGAGAGGATTGTGCGGATGTGCAAACTGGTGGTGGTTCCGCGGTTCGGCACGAATCTGCCTGAGTTGGGAGATGTAGCGGCGAAGATAGACGGCTTATCACGTGAGAATGTGGTGACGCTTGACTCGCCGATGATTGGTATCAGTTCTTCGGGAATTCGGGACCGTGTATCGCGCGGACTGCCGATCGATTACCTGGTGCCTGGGGAAGTTGAGAGGTATATCATAGCCCACGGATTGTACCGTGGCGACTGAACACTAGACGTCCAGGTTCTCAACCGCTTCGGCGTGGTCCTGGATGAAGTTCTTCCTTGGCTCCACCTCGCTGCCCATGAGCACCTGGAAGACCTCGTTTGCCGCGGCACTGTCCTCGACTTCAACACGCAGTAACGTCCTGGACTCGGGGTTCATGGTGGTTGACCAGAGTTGCTCGGGACTCATCTCTCCCAGACCCTTGTACCGCTGCACCTCTGCCTTGCCTCCAAGAGTCTGCACGGCCTCGTTCTTCTGTTCTTCAGTGTAGACCCACATCTCACGCTTGCCAGCGTGTACCCGGTACAACGGAGGCTGCGCGATGTACAGATGTCCCTCCTCGATCAGTTCGGGCATGTGACGATAGAAGAAGGTGAGCAGCAACGTCCTGATGTGCGCGCCATCGACATCGGCATCCGTCATGATGATGATCCGGTGGTAGCGAAGCTTGGTAAGGTCGAGTCCATCCGCGCCGGCTCGTAACGCGGTCGCAAGTGCCCGTATTTCCTCGTGTGCGAGGATCTTATCCTTCGGGGCCTTCTCCACATTAAGTATCT
>PWUO01000142.1 GCA_003562555.1 Dehalococcoidia bacterium | reverse complement strand
GTATCCGTATACCGGCGGGAGCGGGCCGGAGGATCCGTTGCGGGTGACCCGACCGCGAGCGGTGGGCGCGGATTCAATGACGGTCTCCACGATGGAACGCTACCGCCGACGAGCCCGCTATGCGCCGGGTCGCAGGATGCCGGAGATTGAGGGTACGGATCAAACGGGCCGGACCGTGCGCCTGTCCGATTTTCGGGGGCAGCTCGTGCTGGTGGATTTCTGGTTCCCGGAGTTTCCGGCGTGGCGTCGCGATCTGCCGAACTTACGCAACGCCTATCACCGCTATCAGCCGCGCGGATTCCACGTGCTGGGCATTCCGCTGGGTCGGCGGCAGGAGCGGAATCGCGCGTTCATCCGGGAGAAGAACATGACCTGGCCGCAACTGACCGTTGGCCGGGAGGTTGCTGCGCAGTTCGGTGTGTTCGGCGACGCCACCAATTTTCTGGTCGACGCCAACGGTATCATCGTCGGCCGCGACCTTCGTGGCGGCAATTTGGACCACGCCATCGAGGTGATGCTGGAGCGCCAGTAACCCGCAGGCACAATCTCTTTCACCACCGGCGCGAGGCCGGTGGGGTCGTAAGGATACAGTCTCCGCTTCTTTGTCCGGATCTTTGTCCCGATCTTTGTCAACGCAGAGACCGACAAGGATCGTGACAAGGAACACTATCTCTCTGTCCCTCCCGCCTATACACTGAGAGGACGGATAACGAGAACGGCGACGAGAACGGTGAACAATGGGGATCGTCTCCACTCGTAATCCGTCCTCGTCGCCGTTCGCCATCGGGATGGGTTCAAGGAACCGGGGTCAAGGTGACCGACCGCAGATTCACCGGCTCCCATTGGTCGGCCGCGGGCCGCAGGGTCAACGTGTGTTCGCCGCTTTTCTCGATCGTCAACGTCCCCAGCTCACGTGTCTGGAAGTCGCCGTAGCTCCCGGTGGCTGGCAGGTCCGCGGATTGAAGGTCGTCGCCGAGCCCCCACTGCAGGGTGGTGGCCTCCAGACCGGCCGTCACGGCGTGGACCGTGAAGGTGCCGGGGGTGTGTACACGGATCGGCCAGTCCGCCCAAGCGTCCACACTCGTCCAGTATCCCAGGCTCTCTATCCCGTCGATGTTTTCCGTGATCAACGTGGGACCGTGGATGTTCGCCCTCGCGGCCAGCAGCGTCAGCACGCCGTCCTCTGCCTGCCGGATGGCAGGCACCGTGATTTCCAGGTCGCCGCGCACCTGCAGGCGGATCACCGAGGCCATCGGGTCCGGGGCGGTGGCGGGCAGGCGGATGACCACGCCGTCGTCGGTCTGGCGCGCCCGCAGGCGGACGTTGCCGTCCAGCAGCCGGGCGGAGCGCGGCCGGTTGTGCAGGCCCGGCACCAGCAGCTCCCCGTCGTCCGGCCAGTCGAACACGTGCAGGTACAGCGTCGCGCCGTTGCGTTCCAGCCGGGTGGTGCTGCGGCCCCAGGGGAGCCGCGGAAACCGGCTGGCCGTGGTGTCGTAGATCGATTCGCCGTTGATCCGCATCCAGGCCCCCATGTCTGCCAGCCGCTCGACGCTGGGCGCCGGGATCTCGCCCTTGGCGGTCGGACCGACGTTCAGCAGGAAGTTGCCGCCCTTGGAGGCGATGTCCACCAACTGCCGGATCAGCACCTCGCTCGATTTCCAGTTGTGGTCGTTCTTTTTGAAGCCCCAGGTGTCGTTCATCGTCTGGCAGGTTTCCCAGTCCACGCCCGGCAGGCCCTGCGGCGGGATCTGCTGTTCGGGCGTGCCGAAGTCGCCGCGGAAATGGTCCCCGTGGGTCATGCCGCCGTGGCCTCCGCGCCCCTTGTCCACCCGGTTGTTGATGAGCACCGAGGGTTGCAGCGAGCGCACATACTGGTACAGGGCCTTGCCGTGCTCATGCGTCCAGGCGCCCTCCCATTCGCCGTCGAACCAGAGCACGCCCAAGGGACCGTAGCGTTCGAACAATTCGGCCAGTTGCGCCTCCATGAAGGCGTTGTAGCGCTCCATGTCCGGTTCGTGCACGGTGGCGTAGGAGGCGTCGCCGTAGTGGGGATGCTGCCAGTCGATGATCGAGTAGTAGAAGCCCAGGGTGATGCCCGCCTCGCGGCAGGCCTCCGCCAGCGGTCCGAGCAGGTCCTGCCCGTAGGGGGTGGCGGTGATGTCGTAGTCGGTATGGTCGCTGTCCCAGAGGCAGAAACCGTCGTGGTGCTTGGCGGTGATGACGATGTACTTCATGCCCGCGTCCTTGGCGATGCGCACCCATTCGACGGGGTCGTAGTCCACCGGGTTGAACTCGTCCAGCAGCTTCCGGTATTCGGCCTCAGGGATGTTGGCGTGCCGCTGGATCCATTCGCCGATGCCGGGAATCTGCCGGCCGTCCCACTCGCCGGCCGCGGCGGCGTAGAGGCCCCAGTGGATGAACATGCCGAAGCGCGCCTCGCGCCACCAGGCCATGCGCGCGTCGCGCTCGGCCTCCGTTTCGTCGTGCCAGTAGTCCGGCTCCGCCAGCCCGCGCAACGGCGCCAATACGATGCAAGCCGCCGCCAACGCGACGGCACAGGTGACGATCATGTTTCTGTTTCTCATTCGATGCATGAGTCTACCTCCGTTTGGTTGGATCCGGTCTGTAACCGTTCATGGGTCCCGGAACATTCCGGGGATTACCTCCCGTACACGAATAATAGACGCCTAAAACGCTATTAGCCGCTCGATCACGTATTGGGAAGTATACGATATGCGCGGAGGGGGTCAACCCCACC
>PWUO01000281.1 GCA_003562555.1 Dehalococcoidia bacterium | reverse complement strand
TTCTACTGCGTCCTCGCGCTGCAGATCGCCCACCTCATGCGCCGCCAGGCCCACCACGCCGGCCTCACCCTCTCCGTGCGCGCCCTGCTGGCCGAACTGGCCGACATCGAGGAAACCGTGCTGATCTACCCCTCCACCGGCGGCCGGCCCAAGGCCCGCCACATGCTCACCGAGATGTCACCCACCGGACAGCGCCTCCACGACCTGTTCGACCTCGACCACTACGCACCCACCACTTAGGTCATACAGTCGGACGTCCCCGAAACCACCCCTGAACTGCAACGATACCGCACCACCCACCGCTATCCAGGAAAGTCGGGCTAGGTGCTGGGGTGGTGTGCCAAGTGCCGTCAGGAGCATCCGTCTTGCGCGAGGAGGCCCGTCGCATCGCGAAGGTCCCGGTCGGATCGCAAGCTTGTCGTCGGCGACGCATGCCGAGGTGAGGGCAATGCTGAGCGTGATCGTGGTCCTGCTCTTGAGGGCTGTTTCGATGATGATCTGGGCGGCATGTCGGCGGCTGCCGGTGGAGTGGCTTGTCTTGCTCCGAGTGCGGACAGATCGTTCCACCCGGAGCGGGAGATGAGATGGATCGTTCAAGTTCCACCTTCTCGTCTCACTTGACGAACCCAGACCGTCTGGCCTGCTAGCGGCCATGGTTATCTCCCTGTAGACGGACAAGCTGCTCCCACCCTCAGTTAAGTCTCCAGGTTCGGGCTGCCTCCAACCTCTGCGGGCCGCTGCGACATATCGTAGGGCCGGCCCCTTCATCCGCCCTCGGTCACGTGGTGCCTTGTGGCGCTCGGGTCGGTCTCCACAGAGGTCCAGTTCGTGATGTCGTCTCAGGCCCGCATCCTTGCAGGACCTCTGTGCGCCTCCTACGGCCCTCACACCTCCCAAGCTCCCGAAGTGGTCTCTTCACCGTACTGCTATGCCAAGAGCCCAACAGGTCGTGGTGCTGAACTGGCCAGGGATACCAGGTATCGAGTTCAGTCCAGCGAAGGGGAGGGCTCTGATCGCGCATTTTGGGGTTGGAAGTCACAATAACATCCCCAGAATTTCCGTGAATCGGAACCTCATGTCGAGAGCCCAAGGTTTCGCGTTCATCCCCAAGATTATGCTCGACGAATCCGACCTGAAATGAGAACTGAACTCGGGTACCTAGTTAGGAGCCTTGGCGCAGAAAGTAGACCGAGAACCCGTCGAGTCTTCCTAGTTCTCCTTGACCTCTAGGCCGATCACTGACTCAAGATTGAAGTGTCGGATCGCGCCCATGATTTGGCCATCATTGTGGCCAAGACCATTGTTAATCTCTTGCAAGGATGGTCCAGACTTCAAGGCGACAATTTCGCGATAGACTTTCGAGTCGTCCTTGCCGAGGCATATGGTTTGAATTCCCATCGTGCGGGCGATGGCCCAGAACCAGATGTCGTCCGCTGTCGGACATATTTGCTGCGCGACAGGGTCGGAGAGCAAGTCGGCCGGAAACGCTTCTGGCGGATACAGGATGCCACCTACTCCGGTGAGGAGGACCCTCTCCTGCGGCGAGTCCGGTCCGGCAGGAACGGCAGAAGCGTAGGGTTCTAGCTTGCCGGCATCGAGACCAAGTTCCCAGCCTCGATTGCCGATGATGGAGGCAGGCCATCGTGCTGCTGCTGCAGTCAGATCGGCGAGAAGGGAGCGTCGATAGACGACATCGTCATCGATTGTGATGACGGTGTCGTCGGGGTATCGTGACCGCACCGGAGCGAGTTTCTTGTAGCTTCGAGTGTCCTCCTCGACCCAGAGCAACTCAACATTCGGCCGCGATAGCTGTAGTCGGAGTGACCAAGGCAGCCGACCGTCTGGGAACTGGGAGGACGCAAGGACAAGCACGATCCGTTGCGGCCGCACGGTTTGCCGTTGAATAGATTCAATGACCAGCGCCACTCTCGAAATCCGAGCCGGAAACGAAGTGAGTGCGACGACTGGCGCTGCTTGAGGGGCTGCAGGCCGCAGCGCGGAAACCGGAATGCGGTAGCCGAAGTCCCTTATCCGTTCCACGGTGCGAATGGCGGAACGCTTAATCCGACGGGCATGCGCAGAGCTGCGGATCACTTGAGACAGAGAAGCGTAGACGTGGGCCCGCTGACGCGTAGGCTCTTCGCGTCTGTCGAGGTGCTGTTCCTGCATCGTCCCATAACTCCGTCTCCCTCGTCGACGAGAGGCCGCCAACACTGAATCCGCTACGGGACCCAATACGCTTGGGGGCGGCCGAATCGCACGCTGACTGTGAGCTTTCCTTGAGCGCTTCGTCGGTCCCCAACCGCATCCGCGATCTGAGACTCAGGTGTACCCATTCGCGATCTCTGCGCGGCGCAGCCCACCGAGCCATGTCCTTGCACTGCGCGACACGTCTTGATTGTGATTGGCCGCGGTACCCCAAGACGGCGCTTGTCTGGTTGGGTGGCAAGTTGAGCCATAGCTTGCGCAGAGATCCAGGTCCGCTCCTCCATTCCTAGAGTGGAACCCGGCCTCAGAGTACGGTCACGCAGCGTACCCGACTGTCGAGTAGGATTCAAGGAGTCGATCGACGGTCGGTGCCGTGGGCCGGGAGAGGGTGGCCAAGGGCAGGCCGAGTGTACGGTCGGCACGGTCGGTGATGTTGGTCTGGGTTCGGCGTCAGAGAGGCTGTCACTACCTAGAGTTGCTCAGGGGGTGACGGGGGCGCGATGCTGCGGTGGCGTTGAACGAGTTGACCCGCGCGACGTAGGGAGCGTCCG
>PWUO01000312.1 GCA_003562555.1 Dehalococcoidia bacterium | reverse complement strand
TTTTTTGTCTCGATCTCGGCCTCGAGCGTCTGCAGCCGCCTGGCCAGTACATCTCGGTCGATCTTGCCGTCGAGGCAAGCCTGACATTCCTTCAGGCTCAGGCCACCAGCCTGCAGTCGCTGCAATAACAGCAGGCGCTGACGGTCAGCGTCGGAGTAGACCCTATAGCCGTTATGCTGGCGCTGACCCTTCAACAGGCCGAGTTTCTCGTAGTAAAGCAGCGTCGTGCGCGAAAGCCCGACTCGTTTCGCCAGCTCCGAAATCCTGAACATATGTGCGTCCTCACCCTCACCGTGTAATGGCGATCCACCAGATCTTAGGGTGTGAAGCTATAGACGGGTCAAGACGATTCCTGATGAGCGATTCCATCGCAAGCCGGAGCTTGATTAGCACGAATGCTCCGCAGATCGAAAAATTAAGGCCCAAGGCGTCATCGCGAGGAACGAAGCGACGTGGCGATCCAACCTACGTTGGTTTCTCCTAAGCCGTTTGGATTATTCGCTGCGCTCACCCTGAGGGCCAGCCTCGGCTGTTCAATGCGCTGCGCGCATTAGTGCCACGCTGCGCTCGCAATGACGGGCTGAATTCATGCGCGAATCCGGCTTGCGGAGCATTCGTGCTAATCAGGAGCATGCCGCCCTGATCCACAAACGCGCAGATCGCCGCGTCACTCGTCCTCGAACCGTCGAGCACGCGGTTCACGTGCGTCGCATCGACGCCGCGTTCGCGCAACCGGTTGACGAGCCGAAACGGAATGTGGAGGAGACCGACCATGAACGACAATGAAGTGACCGTTGGCTACGACCCCATCCCAAACGGTGTTGGTCTCACGCACTAGTCATCGTAATCGTCGTCGTCATCGTAGTCCGGGAAAATATCATCCAGGTAAGGCTGGACGGCCGCCTTGTCCGCCTCCGGTGCGGCTGCCACTTCAGCCCTCATCGCTGCGGCTTCGCGCATGCCGCGCAGGATCTCCTGCTTGTGTTCGTCGGTCAGGTGGGGGTTCTGCTCGATCTCTTGCATGGATTCTTCCATGCGATCCTCCGCGGCCAAGCCGAAGTCGCCCATCGACAAGGCGAATGCGGCCCTCATCACCCGATCACCTACCGAGCCCCACTCATTCACGCTGGAAAAACCGTGCTGCCGCGCGATCGCCTCAACGCGGGCATAGACGGGATCGCCCTCCATGGCCCTAAGCATGTCCGAGATCATACTGACCGCTGAAAAGGTTTCGTCGTCATCGTCATCCTCATCGATGAACTCGTCGTCATCATAATCATCTTCATCGAAAAGTTGCGCCACCTGGCTCCAGCTCGCAACGAAGTTCCTCACCTGCGCGTCCGTCAGGGATGACGCGGACGCGACTGCAAAAAGCAGTGAGCCGAGAAAAACCACTGAAAACAAAGAAACCAAGGTCCCGGATTTCATAACGACTCCCCTATCTGCCAGTTTGCGAATAGTTCCAGATTGAGACGCTGGTCATCCGGGCGGTGTGGGGCGATTCTCATCGGGGATCGCATCGCCCAGCCCGGGAACCTCGAACTCGAGAAACACAAAGGGGTCGGCGTTTACATCGCGCTCCGCCAGCACCGTGATGCGCTGTCCGTAGAGTGGGATCTGGAAGGCTCGGATCGCTGCGTCGGTCGACTCGCCCGGCGCGAGCACGAGCCGGCCGGCCCGCAGATGGTCTCCGCCGGGCGTGGTGCCCACGCCGTCGACCTGGACCGAGTAGCGCGCGATCCCCGCTCGATCGGAGCCAGTATTCGTGGCAGCGAGGTCGATGACGACGAAGGCGTATCCCGTCAGCTGGCGATGACCGTCGCCATAGAACTCGACTCGGCCACTGGAACCTTCGAAAACGATGCCACCGACCGGCTCCGGCGTGGCGAACTCGAACTCGATCGGAGCGAGCGTGTAGGTTGGCCCGACGTCACCCAGCGGAAGCGCGACCGCGTTGCCCCGGTCGCGCTGGACGAACCATAACACGGTGTCGTCAGGGCCGATGCCCGGTTCGAGCTCAAACCGGTAGACCACATCGTCACTACTCAGCGCAGCGATGAACTGCGGCTGGAGGAGGGGCGGAAACCGCTCACCTCCCGCTTCGATGAAGGCATAGGTAGGCCCTCGCCGGTTCTGATCGACCAGGTTTGCGACCTTGGTGTCGATCTCGATGATCGTTGCGATTGGCGCACCATCGCCGATAACACGGGGGCTGAACGTGGCCGATCGCACCTCGACCTCGAAGCCTTCGAGATAGGCTGTGAGACCGATCGAGCGGGTTTTGGGCTCGGCAGGCACCGGCGTGGCCGAAGCAGCTTCCTCATCGGAATTCGTGTCAACGGCGTCGTGCGCGGAAGTATCGGAGGTGGCGGTCGGAACGGAGATGTCTCCATCGCCACCGCCGCAGGCGGTGAGCAGCAGGCTGCTGACGACAATGAGGGCAAAAATAAGCGAGCGGACAGTCAAGAGCATAGGAGGGATCCAAAAAAAGTCGAATAAGGATTAAATAAGTAACGTAAATGGTGTATAAATCATGTTTTCTACGGGCCGCAGGCTCGCCACTTGCATCGGCAACATGGGCGCATCCAGGCGACCCTGACCGTCCTCAGGGTAACAAGTCCAACGGAAACGGTGAACCCTCTCCCGATCCAATCACCAAAGGACGCGTTGGAACCGTCCGCTTGAGGCTCGACTGGAGACCCCTGGTCCATCCAGACCGGGCGCCCCCGGTTCGACTGGAGACACCGCGGCCCCGCGACGCATGT
>PWUO01000137.1 GCA_003562555.1 Dehalococcoidia bacterium | reverse complement strand
CAGTCGACAAGTTGATTGAGTTCACCAAAGCCGATTCTGCCGAACTGTACCTGTTTGATTTGCAGAGGCATTCTCTAGTGTACGCACTGCACAGTGGGTCCCCGAAGGATGCGCAAGAAAGCGACACCACGCAATTCGAACTTAGAGAGCGGCTGATGGAAGAAGGTATCCGGTCTCGTAATTCGGTAACCATAATGACCTTCGACACCGTCCAGAACGAGCCCGACGTTCCCCCTTCGGTTTCGGCGACGTGCTCCGTAGCTATCGTACCGCTGAAACTACGGAACAGTACACTTGGAGTTGTGTGCCTCCTGAGTCCGAATGCTAACCATTTCAATCGTCATGATGCGAGCCTCTTACTGCACATTGGTAACAGGATAGCGGTGGCTATTGACCGGGCACGCCGTTACGAGAAGGCATATGCCGTCGCTATGATTGAGGAAAGGGAGCGAATCTCAGCGGAGTTGCATGATGGTATGGGTCAGACACTGGGCCACGTGATAACCCAGAGCCAGGCGACAAGGCAACTGCTCCGCAACATGACAGTGGCAACCGACTATCTCGCGGAGATTGAGAACGTTGCCCAAGAGGTGTACACAAATACGCGCGAGATGATCCTGGGATTGAAGAGTGGATCGACGGGCGACAAACCCATGGTCACCGCGCTCAGAGAATATGTGACGCGCTATGAGCAGGTGTACGGAATCAGGACGGAATTGAAGATCGGTGAACGCCTCATCCCCTCTCTGCCATTGCAGATAGAGTTGCAGGCGCTTCGCATGGTGCAGGAGTCTTTGTCCAACATAAGGAAGCATGCTGAAGCAACAAGGGTATATGTAAGCGTTACCGCTGCAGACGATAGTGTCACTATTGTGGTGGAGGACGATGGGAAGGGGTTCGACGTCGATGAGGTCGCTAAGCGACATGGGACAGAATTCGGTCTGCGGAGTATGAGAGACAGGGCCGCCAGTATCAATGCGAGCATCGCAATTGAATCGCAGCCGCAATACGGAACTAAGGTGACTATGTGGTTGCCATTGAGCCTTCTTCCAGCTACGGCTGAAATGCGTGAACAGATTGAAAGTACTGATAGTTGATGACCATTCCCTCGTAAGAAGCGGAATCGCCAATCTGCTGCGGTCCAGAGGTATCGAGGTCATTGGTGAAGCAAGCAGTGGGCTGGAGGCCGTCGACAAGGCTCGCCTTCTGCAACCTGATATCGTGCTGATGGATATCAGGATGCCCGGCGGTAATGGTCTACAGGCGACACAACTCATCAAGTCGGAGACGCCCCAGTCCAGGGTCGTCATGCTCACGGCATTCGAGGACGATGAAGCCATATTCAAGGCAATGCAATACGGGGCTGCCGGGTACGTGCTCAAGAACGTGAAAGCCGAGGACTTCATCGACCTGCTTTCGAGGGTGATGAACGGAGAGGTCGTGGTATCGCCATTAGTGGCGTCCAGAATCGTCCAGGAACTGTTCCACAACCCCGAGAGGCTTCGTGAAAGAGACGTGAAGGACGAACTAACGCCGAGGGAACGCGAAGTCTTGAAACTGGTGGCAGGCGGAGCCACGAACAAGGAGATTGCCTCCGCTCTCAGTATCTCAGACAATACAGTGAAGTATCACTTGCGCAACATCATGGACAAGCTGCAGGTCAGAAACCGCGCTCAAATGGCTGCGTATGGAGCTACGGGTGGAATGTCGGCATCCCTGTCCGACTCCCTTGCTGAGTCCGGCGGTTCGCGCCCTGCAATCCTCTATGAGAATCCCGGACAGCCTACGCGATTCGATGGCTCATCCTAGGATATCCGCCACCTTCCTTCTTCACGAAACGCGATGTTTTCCGGCTCCACCCCACACCTGAAATGAACGGTACACCTTTCGCACGCTTGCACCGGATGCTTGATCACGTGACCCCCGCCGATGATACCAGTGCCAATTGGAGTCCTGAGGTAGTCTCTGCATACTCCTGCGGGGACAGACCGCCAGGAGAGCTTTGCGGTCTGGCGTTGCTGTAGTCCCTTCTCCCTGCTTCGATGACCTCCCGCGCGTCCGTGAGGCTCAGGAACCAGTTGTCGATCTAATACAGCGAGACGATCTGCCGGCCATGTACTGCGTTCCGTTCGTGAACAGCCCCCTCTTCGTGTCGCCACCTTGTTGCAGCTACTCAACGCATACCAACACCCAACTCCGGAGTGAAGCTGGAGCCGTCCAGGTGTGAAGTTCCCGAAGCCGATGCTGGCCGGATAAAGCCCAAACTACCCACACGGGTAGGACAAAACAGCCCAAGTATGTGGTGTGCGACGTGATGCGAAACACGACAATTGGGTGAACCGAACCACTGGCTCAATCCAGCAGTAACGCCTGAGAGAGGTTGTGACCCGGGCAACTCTTACTTAATAGAGTGTTGCCTTCTGTGCGGTGGGGCTGCATGTCGACCGCGTTCACCGAGGGGACGCCTACGGGTTGAGGATTGTAAGGGAGGGGATGAGGTGAGACCCGTGAACACACGCGAGGGTTCGCAAGCTCGTGCGTCATCTTGTTGGAGCGGTCATATCCGGCAGAGGAAGGGTGCTGGGGAATGGGAACTCCAGGGAGGCGTCTGCCGATGTCGATCAAAGTCGACCTCTGGCAGATGTGCTCCCTGGAGTTGGAGCAATTATGGCCGCACAACACCGAGGTATGGTCCACCGATGCTTGCGTTCCAGACCGTCGTGACCCGTGAACATCGCGGAGCGAGTTTGGCTCCACGTTGAATTG
>PWUO01000264.1 GCA_003562555.1 Dehalococcoidia bacterium | reverse complement strand
GAAGTTCCTCGACGATGCGCGCACTCACCGATACGTGGTGGATGAACACGTATTCAAGAAGGTGGGCATCTAAGGCCCGGTGACCCGGCTGGGTTAAAGGCCCTCGCGTCCACATGGGATGTGATTCCCTGCACCATGGGCAGCCCGGAAGATGGACATCTTGTGTGTCGCTGCACTGTCTCACGATGAGTTAGTCTGTTTGCTGTCATCACATTCCAACCTTGCGTGTGGTGCGCAGCCCTCTTTGTGGTGTCGTATGATTGAGATGGCGGAGGTGAAGCAAGAATGACGGACATCAAGATCGATTGTGTCGGTGAGAACTGCCCCGTTCCTCTCGTTGAAACCAGGAAGGCGCTTCGGAAGGCCTCGCCGGGGGATGTCGTGGAGGTGACGGGAACTCACCCGTCGTCGAAAAAGGAGATCCCGATGGCTGCCGAGGCGATGGGGCTCGAGGTTCTGGAAGTTGCGGAGGATGGCGACCGCTGGACCATCCGAATCAGGAAGTGATGGAGGGAGCAGATGGCCGACAAAGCTACGATAATCGTCCAGAGCGGTGACTACGACAAACTCTACAGTGCGCTCATCGTCGCAAACGGAGCACTGGCCATGGGCATGGAGGCGTCCATGTTCTTCACATTCTGGGGGCTGCAACGGCTCAAGAAGGGCCAACTCGAAAGTGGGCCGCTGTCGAAAATGCACTTCCTGGGATTGGGCAAATGGATGGTGAGGCGCCGAATGAAGAAGGCGAATGTCGCCTCGCTCGAGCGGTTGCTGGAGGACTACAGGGAGCTGGGTGGCAAGCTGATGGCATGTGACATGACTATGGAGATCATGGGCATCAGGCAGGAGGATCTGCGCGAGGATCTCATTACGGACTACTGTGCCGTGGGATCGTACATCAAGGAGGCTCGCGAGTCGAGCATCACCCTGTTCATCTAGCATTGCTGTGCAGGGAGGCACGTATGCAGAGCTACACATACATGGACAACGCCGCTGCCACTCGACTCGATGAGCGAGTCCTGGAGACCATGACTCCCTTCTTCTTTCAGACGTACGCTGTGGCCACGTCTGAATTCGGCTACTCTCTGGGAATCGAGTCGCGTGATGCACTTGATGGCGCGCGTGCCAGCCTTTCCGGACGCCTGGGGGCTTCGCCGGAGGAATTCATCTTCACGTCCGGTGACACCGAGTCCAGCAATATGGCGTTGAAAGGTGTCGCCCTTGCCCTGGGCGAGAAGAAGGGCAGACATCTCATCGTTTCCAGCATTGAAGACTTCCCCGTGCTGCACAGCGCACAGACGCTTGAGCGCCAGGGGTATCGTGTGACATTCTTGCCGGTCGATGGAGAAGGTGTGGTCGACCTGGACGCGCTGGAGAAGGCCATAGATAAGGAGACGTTTCTCGTCTCAATTCAGCACGCGAACCAGGAGATCGGTACTGTGCAGGATATCCACGCTATTGCGGCGATCTGCAGGGAGAAGGGCACGCTCTTTCACACCGATGCGACGCATACCTTCACCCGAATACCGATAGACGTGCGAGAAGTGCCGGTGGACCTCATCTCGGTGTCGGCTCACACGATTCATGGGCCGAAAGGCATTGGTGGATTATACGTTCGAAAGAAGACGCCTCTGGCGAAGTGGATGGATGGCGGGTTCCAGGAGTTCGATTTGCGTGCAGGACTGGAGAACATCCCGGGATCGGTCGGCTTCGCGAAGGCGGCGGAACTCGTGACCGATGACGAGAACCGGCAACTGGCACAGATGCGTGACAGCATCATCGATCGCCTCCTGTCCGAGGTCTCGGATACCACGCTGAACGGACACCGCAGCAAGCGTGTGCCACAGAACGCCAACGTATCCTTCCACTTCGTGGAAGGCGAGTCCATCACGTTGCACCTGGACACGCGGGGCTTCGCAGTGAGCACGGGGTCCGCGTGTTTCTCCAGGTCTCTCGAGGGAAGCCACGTGATATTCGGGATCGGTGGAGATCACGAGCGCGCTCATGGCTCCATCCGGTTCACGTTGGGCAGGTATAACACGATGGAGGAAGTGGATCAGGTCGTCAGTACTATATCGGAAGTGGTTGCACAGCTCAGGAGCATAAGTCCGCTGGCTCCGCATGATGCACCCGTTGAGGATGAGGCAAAGTAAGAGACGACTCGTGATGGTACAGAGACCGCCTGTTACGAGCCGACGAGAAGGAAACACTGCACATGAGTAAGACTGTATTCATTATTCACACGAACCGGCTTGCTGGAGGCGATCTCATGCGGCTTTTCGCTGAGATGGCACCCGAGGTTGTCGTGCGCAACATCATCGATGA
This sequence comes from Dehalococcoidia bacterium, assembly GCA_003562555.1. GTDB lineage: Bacteria > Chloroflexota > Dehalococcoidia > GIF9 > AB-539-J10 > SKVJ01. The sequence continues at coordinate 8,352 of PWUO01000264.1, read as the reverse complement.
CAGTATGCTGCCGGAGGTTCTTGCCAACGGTGGTGTCACCCCGGAGGTCCTGCGTCGGTACTGTGCATACGTGGTACAGGCTGAAGCATCGGGGGCCGATCTCATATTCAACCAGTGCTCTTCAGTGGGTGAGGCTGCGGACGTGGCGTGCGGCATGGTCAGGGTGCCGATCGTGAAGATCGATGAACGTATGGCAGAAGTGGCGTGTCAAACCGGCAGCCGCATTGGAGTGATCGCTACGGCGTCGAGCACGATGGGGCCGACTACTCGACTGCTTCGGAGAACGGCCGAGCGTCTCGGTTGTTCGATCTCTCTCGTTGAAGAGTTGAGGGCGGATGCCTTCGAGAGGATGATGGAGGGGGACAAGCAGGGCCATAACAAGCTCCTGCTTGAGACGATTCGCGACCTGTATGACCGTGTGGACGTAGTGGTGTGCGCTCAGGGGAGTATGATCGCATTGAAGCCTGATCTCGGCGAGACACCAATTCCGGTGCTGATGAGTCCGCCCATTGGTGTGAAGCATGCCGTCGATGTGCTTAACGGTCTGCAGGAAGGTGCCCGGGCAAAATAGATGGAACCCCCTTTATGTCTGAAGGCGGGTCCGAACACAAGAGGTTTGAGAGGAGGGTTAGACGTAGTATGGGCAAGACAGTGTTCATCATACACACGAGCAGCGTGTCGGTTGTGGATCTCAACGCACTGTTCGCGGAGATGGCGCCCGAGGCGACTGTACGCAACATTATCGACGACAGTCTGCTGCCGGAGGTGCTGGCGAATGGTGGGGTGACTCCTGGAGTCCGGCGGCGTGTCTGTCAGTACGCGGTGCAGGCAGAGTCGACGGGCGCAAGCCTCATCTTCAACCAGTGCTCCTCGGTCGGAGAGGTGGCTGACATCGCCGCGACGATGGTCAGCGTCCCGCTTGTGAAAGTGGATGAACGTATGGCGGAGACCGCGTGCCGGACGGGCTCCCGCATTGGTGTGGTTGCCACGCTTCCTACCACCATGGGACCTACCGTGCGCCTGATCAAACGCATGGCGGGCAAGGTTGGCAGAGAGGTCACCGTCACCGAAGAACTCTCGTCGGGAGCATTTGAGAAACTCATCTCCGGCGACCGCAAGACACATAATGAGATGGTCATCGCCTCGATTCGCCGGCTGGCGGAGAACGTGGATGTGGTGGTGTGTGCGCAGGGAAGCATGCTCGCGCTCAAGCCTGATCTTGGGGAGACCCGGGTGCCGGTGCTGATGAGCCCACCGCTGGGGGTGCAGCACGCGGTTGAGGTGCTGGCGACGCTCAAATAGCGGGACTGCGACAGCTTTCGTGTGGCCCATTAGTCCATGATTCGATCAGGATGAGCGTGAGTGTGACCGGATACAGGAGGAATCGCGATGAGTCTACCGTACACCGAGAAGGTGATGGATCACTTCAAGAATCCGCGCAATGTGGGCAAGCTCGCGGATGCGAATGCCAAGGCGACCGAAGGCAGTCCCGCGTGTGGTGACATGGTGAGCGTATATCTCAAGATCGACGATGAGACGAAACGCATCGAGGACGTGACGTTCGAGTCCTACGGTTGTGCGTCAAACATCGCCACAGGTTCGATTATCACGGAGCTTGCCAAGGGTAAGACCATAGACGAAGCGAAGAACATAACGTGGAAGCAGGCCTCGGACGAGCTGGGAGGACTGCCTCCGCTCAAGGCGCACTGCTCAGTTCTCGCCGTCGAAGGCCTTCGGGCCGCCATTGAGAACTATGAGGAAACTCATGGGCTGGTGAAAGAGCGTAAGCCGACCACGGTTGAAGAGGTTCGGCGCCGCCTTAAGAAGGTGATGAACCCGCTGGTCGGGCTGGATCTCGTCAAGACGGAACTGATTACGGGCATCATGGTTGAGAACCGGAAGGTGACGGTTTCGGTCGACCTGCCTGCGACAAACCAGTTCGCGAACACCATCCGCCAGGAGGTGATCGAGAAGATTGAGCCGCTCTGGGATGTCGACGTAGTCGAGGTTCGGTTCACCAAGTGACGGATTGCGACAACGCGATCGGCCCTCATTGGTGCGCAGCGGAGGTGTTGGAACCGTCCCGCCAGGCTGCCTGCATCATCATCGAAATGACTCTGAATGCATGACCGCGCCGTTTGTGGCTACGTCAGTATGTTGGTCCTGCGGTGCGACAATCCCGGACTATTCCCGTGGAATGAGCACCATGGTACACTGGGCACTCGGATACGACGATCGCCAGTGTAGTTCCTGGAGCATGTTATCGTGAACGACGGCTCCCGCGGAGACGATTCCTGGAAGCCTCCACCGCTTCCCGAAGGGTTGTTTGAACTGCATCCCACCCTTGACGCACTCCAGACCTTCATCTATGTGAAGGATCGTAATCTTCGGGTGGTGAGTGCCAACCAGGCATTCTGTGATGCGCTCGGGGTGTGCCGGTCCGATCTGCTGGGGCAGCTCACGTCGCCGTATCTCGGTGATGCGGGTCCGCAGTCGGATCTTATCGACCGGGACGTGATCATATCGGGTGTGCCCAGGCTTGGAGTGGTTGAGACCTATCCCTCTCCCGGGGGTGTTCGATGGGTGGTGACTGACAAGGCTCCCGTGCGCGGGTCCAATGGCGAGATCGTGGGCTTGGTGGGAACGTCCATCGATATCACTGAACAGCGAGAGGCGGAAGAGGAACGATACCGGACTGAGCAACATCTCTCCTTTCTGACCGCCCACATGGCAGACATCCTCTGGACGGCCGATCTGGAGTTGCGGACTACGTTTGTGACCCCCTCCGTCACGCATGTCCTTGGATTCACTCCCGAGGAACTGGAGCACCGGATTCTGGATGAAATGGTTCCGCCCGAATCCGCTGCGAAGCTGCGCGAAGAAGTACGGCGGCAGATGGAGATCGAGGAATCCGGAACGGGCACGTCAGATGGCACGATGACTCTCAAAGTTGAACTCTATCGCAAGGATGGGTCGACACTCTGGACCGAGAACGTAGTGAGCGAGATCCGCAGCGCTGATGGCGTACTCACAGGATTCGTGGGAGTCTCGCGCGACATCTCCAGCCGCGTGGCTGCAGAACTGGCGCTGAAACAGAGTGACGAGTTGCTTCGGGCAGCCGAGCTCCTGTCGCGTGTTGGTGGATGGTCTTATGATGTGGCAACGGGCCACCTTGTGTGGACCAGAGGCGTGTTCGATATCTATGAGTTGCCCGAAGATGCCACGAGCCTCGATGTGGACGTCGGGCTGGCCGGCTACCCCGTTGAGTCGCAGGAAGTAATCGCGAGCGCCTTTCGCACTGCAGTTGCGCGTGGTGTCCCGTATGATCTCGAACTTCCCTTCGTGACAGCGCGGGGTGTACGCAAGTGGGTGCGAACTGTCGCACATCCACAGGTCGAGCATGGCAGGGTGGTACGGGTGATCGGGAACATAATGGATATCACGGACTCGCGTGAGGCCGCGGGTGCGCTCGCGGAGAGTGAGGCGAAGTATCGTGCGCTGTTCGAACTCTCCAAAGATGCCGCGTACATCGTGTCGTCTCACGGATGGTTTCTAGAGGTAAACGATGCATGGATCGACATGTTTGGGTATACGCGCGAAGAAGTGGAGCGCCTCAGGGCGGAAGACGTATACGAAGACCCGAGACTCCGTGAGGAGTGTTTCCTGCCCCTGATGGCAAGGGACGGCGCGGTTACCAACTGGGAGATCCGCTTCAAGAAGAGGGACGGAGAGGTAATGGACTGCCTCTGCAACGTCGTTACTCGCAGAGATCTGTCAGGCGAGATCATCAGCTACCAGGGCCTTGTGCGGGACATCACTCGCGAGAAGGTAGCGGAGAGGGCCCTGCGTGAGAGCGAACGACGATTCAGGACACTTAGTGAGAACCTCCAGGACGGCGTTGTGCGATTCGATCCATCACTGCAAATCGTCTATGCGAACGCAGCAGCGGAACGCATCATGAACATGACACAGAGCCTCCCTCCTGGCGGTCCTGCCCCGGACCTCCGCATGCCGGACGAAATGCGGGATCGCTGGGAAGCGACGCTTCAGGGGGTACGCGACAGCGGGATGATGCGAAAGGGACAATGCGAGATCGATACGCCGTCCGGCAGTATGCTGCTGGATTGGCGTATGATTCCCGAACGGGGCAGCGATGGCCTGGTTGGCAGTATCCTGCTGAGCCTTCGCGATGTGACCGATCTGCACAGAGCGCAGGAACAGCTGCGCCGGCTTGCGGTTCGAATTCAGGAAGCACGGGAAGAGGAGCGAGCCGCCATCGCTCGCGACTTGCATGACAACTTCAGCCAGGAATTGACAGCTCTCAAGTTCGACCTTGATTCCCTGGAACGTGTCCTTGCACCGGGACATGGCGACGGCCTTTCGAAGCTGCGCCGCATTGCTGCCATGGTGGACCAGATGTCACTGGGATTGCGGCAGGTGATATCGGAGATGCGTCCCGGGATGCTGGACGACCTGGGGCTCTGTGCTGCCCTGGAATGGCAGGCCAGCCAGTTCTCGGAGCGCACGGGCATACTATGTGCCCTCAGGCTTGAGGCGCCGGACACCGGAGTGCCATCCACGTTGGCGACATCTCTTTACCGCATCGTCCAGGAACTGTTGGCTAACGTGTCGCGGCATTCCGGCGCGTCGTGCGTACACGTGAATCTCACATCTGACGGCAGGTCGCTATGCCTTGTTGTACGCGACAATGGACGTGGTATCACTCCTGATGAACTCAGTGACGTGACATCGCTGGGAATCCTTGGCATTCGGGAACGGATACGGGCGTGTGGCGGTACGGTCGACATCAGCGGTGTGCCGGATGAGGGCACCACGGTGACCGTCAGGGTTCCGATTCAGGCGTAGTCTCATAGGTGACGGCGTACCGTGTGCCGGGCCTGTAGAACCCGTAGGTGGGATCGTGAGTTCCTGAAGGTGTGTCTCATACGTCAGCGAATGAAAAGGCCCTCCTTCGGGAGGGCCTTTTCCTGTCTCGTCTGGATCGGTCAGTGTGTGACGGGTGGAGATGCGGCCCTTTGCACATCACTTCTTCTGTTCGCCAGACTTCGGTTCCTTTCCCTTTCCCGCCTTCACCTTTATTGCCTTCGGCTGAACCGCTTCAGACTTGGGCATCGTGAGCGTCAGGACACCGTTCTCATACACAGCGTCGGCTTTGTCCACCTTGACCGGGACAGGAATCGCAAGGGACCTTGTGAAGGAGCCGTAGCGCATCTCCTTCCTGAAGTAGTTCTCCTCGCTTACCTCCTGCTCCTCCTTGTGCTCGCCCCTGATGGTAAGCACGTCACCTGTGACCGAGATATCCACGTCCTCAGCCTTCAGTCCCGGCAGTGATGCCTTCACCACCACTTCCTTGTCCGTCTGGTACATGTCGATTGCAGGAGACTCACCACGGATCGTGGGGAATAATCCTGCAGGTCTCACAAATGAATCCTCGAAGAGCCTGTCCATAGCCTGTCTCAGGCTCGTTGCACCCATAGGTTCCCACCGAGCAAGATTCGCCATGTTCTTACACCTCCTTTATCCTCGCACTTCACTACGGTCCCTCAGTTCACCCGCCGCGCCTCCCCACCAGACCCGTGCGTCACATGTGTCATGAGACGCCCACCCTCGCTGCCCTCTCAGCGGCCTTAGCTCCCGGACCTCCCCTCTTCTCCAGGATTCTCAACGGGACACAGGGCCGCTTTGTTTGAGGACAGCAAAGCCGCTACTTCTGCTTAACGGTTATCTTCTTTGGTTTCGCCTCTTCAGCCTTGGGAACCACCACCGTCAGCACTCCGTTGTCCACCTGGGCTTCGATTCCCGAAGAGTTGATCGGCATCGGCAGCGTGACCATGCGCACCACATCGCCGTAACCCAGCTCCGCCGCGAGCCACTTGTAGTTCCTGGACTCATCACTTTCGACCTCGCCCGGAATGTGCGCCTTGATGGTAACGGTCTCCCTCTCTGCGCCGATCTCCACATCCTCAGCCTTCACGCCCGGTACGTAGGCACGGATCACGTAGTCCGAGTCCTTCTCGAATACATCCACCGGCATCATCCTCGCACCGGCAAGACTTGGCTCGCTGGGCGTCCGCTGTGGACGCACCACGCTCTGTTCGAACAGTCTGTCCATAGCATCTCTGAGACTCACAATGTCACCGAACGGATCCCATCTCTGCATAACCATTCTTCCTTCACCTCCGTATGTCTTTGTCTTCTATCGCGGTTCTCCGCGGTTGTTCAAGCCTTCTCTCTTCTTCATGTGTATGATGACTTCGATTCCCTTAAGGTTAATACCCTCAGCTTCAAGGCCTGCAATCTCTCGAATCCGGCTCACATCACGATCGGAGAACAATCGCTGGCCGCCTGATGTTCTGGCCGGTGTCACAAGGCCCGCTGCCTCATACTTGCGGATCCGGTGCGCGTCCACTCCAGTCATTGAGACGGCCACCGACATGACGTGCCGCCCTGCATCCGGTCCCCCCGGGGGTTATCGCTATCGTCCCATCCGGCTTTCGCTGTCATCTCACCAGATCCAACTCACTGCGGTTCCAAGGATCCGACTGCGCTGCAAAGTTTAGAAAATATGACAGATCATGTCAAATGTTCTGCGAGAACAAGTCATGGATATGTTGCGCCACAAGCAGATAGACTTGCGCGATTGCGCTGGAAACGTGGCGGCAGTGCCAGGGAGATGATGCGACTTCGTGCGTACCGAGCCTTGTTGACGGCTCCGGCATGACAGTGCGGATGCAGTGGGTGACGTAGAGGCAGACTGTCAGAGCAGGTGCGACGTCTATTCGCGAGTAGTGGCCTTGCCTGTCCTACGAGAGCAGGCCTGCATGTAGTGAGGGTGAACCGGCGTCACGCTCGTGGTCGTGGCGACAATTACAGCCTGACTGCACGGCGCACAGGCATCTGAAGCACTCCCGTCATCACGGGACGAACGTTGCCGAGACCACACCAATCCGGTCGAACTCGGCCCTGTAGCAGTCGCCCGGTTGGATCGGTTCGGCACGTACGAGGCTGCCGGTAATGACCACCTGCCCCTTCTTCAGGCCCAGATTGAACGACGCGAGCTTGTTTGCGAGCCACGCAAGCACGTCAGCAGGATTGCCCAGAGCGGCGGCTCCCGACCCTGTGGAGACTACTCTTCCGTTCCTCTCGAGCACGACGCCAACCGTGCGAAGGTCGATTGTCTCCACTGGAGTCAATCTGCCACCCAGTACGATACCCCATCCGCCGACGTTGTCGGCGGTCATGTCGATCGCGTTGGCCTTCCAGTCCCTGAACCGACTGTCCACCAGTTCAAACGATGGCATCACCCCGGCGATCGCCGCCAGGGCGTGTGCCACCGCCACCCCTGGGCCCTTGAGGTCCTCCTTGAGAAGGCAGGCGATCTCAGGCTCTATCTTTGGTGAGATCATCTCGGCGCACGAGATCTCCTCGCCATCACGACGCACTCCGCTGTCCATCAGCAGCCCAAATACCGGCTCGTCGATTCCGAATTGCTGCTGAGTTGCGCGGCTGGTGTAACCGACCTTCATTCCGATGACCTGGGCTCCTGATCGTACCTTCGCCTCAGCATTGGCCAGTTGAATCCGGTACGCCTCTTCCTGCGTAAGTGAGGGATGCCTCTCTGAGAAGGCCTGCACCGGTGCACGATCTGCGTGTGCAGCCATCAGCTCGACTGTCAGACTGTTGAGTTCATCAGCGGATAAGGTCATAGTGCCCTCCTGCCAACTTGAAAGTGCCCGGAGTAGAGTTTCGCCACTCGCGCGTTGGCGCGCACGTCAAGAAGACTGGTTATGGCTCGACAGCGCCGACGAGTCTTCTTCCGAGGCCTGCCAGCGCGGCCGCGATCCCCTCATTGGCGGCTATCTCTCGTGGCGTCTTGGCGAACGCACTGACGTCGCCGACCCATTCCAGGCTGCACACATCGGCATACGTTCTCAGGTTCTCAAGTGCCTTCCCAACGGTATCTTCTGCGACGGCTACTCCGGCAGCCGATCTGCCCTTTAGCAGCGGCCACACAGGTATGGTCCTGTCCATGAAGTTCTTCAGGAGGCCGGACAGCATGTAGAAGTACACCGGCGTACCGAACACGAATGCATCAGCAGCCAGCATCTTCCCGAGGATCGCCTCCATATCATCCTTGATGACGCATACGCCCGGAGTCTCCTCGTCCGCCATCTCACACGCGAGGCATCCGGTGCATAGTTTGATGTCCCGGTCCTTGATCAGGATATGTTCCGTTTCTGCGCCGGCGTTCCGGGCTGCCTCGAGCACTCTCTCGATCATCCACTCCGTGTTTCCGTTCCTCGGTGAGCCACAGATTCCAAGTATCTTCAT
>PWUO01000172.1 GCA_003562555.1 Dehalococcoidia bacterium | reverse complement strand
CTTCTTTGCAGAGCACCGTAACTACCGTAGGGATCCGTGAACAACTCCGAGTTTTCCATCTCCGTCAGCAATAGTCTTTTCTCGATCTCCGTAAGCGGATGAACACCTATCCACGACCGTTCCCGCAATTGCTGCTGTAATTCAGCCAAAAGGTTGAGAAAATACCCAAACCTTTTACCATCGACCGCACGAACGGTGCCGCAGGTAGCACAGTAGCGATGCGGACGAGAGGGACTACTACGGGGTAATACAGACGGAAGATATACATTGTCCCTCGAAGTCGTGTGCTCGCACATTCTAACAAGCTCCGATAGGGTATGGTATTATGGATATATAACGTTTTAGGAAACTAAAGGAAAGCACCCCCCTATAAGCTATATACTATATGACATAGGGGTTTTTACATCCCTGTAGTTCCTTTCTCGGTACATCACCCAAAAGTACGATTATCACTACAATAAATCCTCTGTTTGACACACTAAACCTACTTTAAGTCTGAAGTATTTTTGGTTCACTGTGTACTACACCTTGTACCATCTCGTAATTATGTGCTTTATAGAGTTATAGTTTGGGATACGGTATAACCCCCCTAAACCCCGCCCCTTTCCTTATACCCTGAGCACGAAATCTCGGTTTTACTAAAGAGTATCTTCGGTGGAAAAGGGTAAAAAACGGTATATGAGCGGGATGGTTTTTTTAGGGAACACGGTGCCAAGACCATAGTCCAATATATATAATGAAAGATTAACCGTCACAAGCACAAATTTAAACTGGAGGGATATGAAAAGATCAAAACGATCCCGGCCATTTAAACGGGGTCGAATACCCAGTTATAGATAATTAAATATCAAGTGTACGGGTGCATCTGAAATCATATCGCCTGATCCACCGAATGAGCGAGGTTGAATGTTAATCCTGTTCACCTTTTACTATCTCCTTATCGATAGCCTCACGAATACCCTCTTCGGGTGCCTCATATCCCCAATATATCTCTTTACCATTCACAAATATTCCTCGATATATGCCGTGTTCCAAGAGATCATCCCTATCATCGATTTTGTACTCGTTCAATAATACCTTATTACCGTATTCTTCGGATATCCTTTTTACCCTGTTTGCTTCGATAACACTGGTTTGACAGAAGGGATTCCAGAACAGATCCACCACGGTTTTATCCGTTGCATGTTCGTATCCATAACCCCGTTCCAAAAAGTCAATGTCCGCAGTGATATCTTCAAAAGCCTTCAACATCAATGCTTCGGTCAAACCTCCATCATCGAGTGTTCTTCTCTTCAGGATTTCAAATCCGCATCTCTCGAAGAACTCTCCGGGCATGAAAAAGAAATCAGGGAAATATGCTATGGTCGATACACCTTTCTTGCTCTGCTCTCGGGCCAATTTCTCGGCTGAATCTATCAACGCTTTTCCCACCCCTTGATTTTTCGCATCGGACACCAAACAGGGGATGAACAGTAAATCCTCACCCAGAGGACCCCAGGGGGATATCTCGATGGGGAGCATGTATGCGAAACCCACATGTTTTCCTTCCAGAAGAGCTACCTTTATTCGCAGCCCTCTCTTGTGCATGTCCCTGAACCACTCGTTTCGTATCTTAGAACAAAGATCCGTTTCTGTGGATTCGTTAACGTGGGTACAGGTACCCACATAATACTCGTCATGTTCACCCATATCCTTGATTACCAGATTTTTCGATACCATGTTTAGCGAACCTATTAGGAATCTAGATAACACTATAAATGGTTTGTCAGAACTAAAAGATACAGGTTTGGGGGTGAAACTAGACATGGGCCAATGTTCCGACATGCCAATGTCATCTCCTTTTCCTTTCTGAGATATTAAGAGGGGAAAAGACGAAATGATAATGGGCCGGGGGTTTACGGGGCCCATGAGGCATAGTGCTTGCACTGGCCGAATGGATTTTGTAAACCTGCTGTTATACGTAGCCCCGTTGCTCACGAAGCCAGAGCCAGATTTATTTTAGGGATCTTCTCATAACAAGTTTTTGTTCAGTTTCGTAACAAACGCTAAAACCTGTTTTTTCATACAATGCAACCGGTCCCATATAGTCTTTGGCTTCATCTACAAATTTTTTATTCGGGTACGCTTCCACGAAATCGAAACTGTCTTTTTTTGCATCTTTGCATACACGTTCCAGTAGCAATTTTGCTACGCCTTTTCTCCTCATCTCAGGTGCGATGGCAAAGCAGAATACGGATTTGACTTTTATTTCCGGGGAAGATTCCTCAGTACGAACTGAACTCATGAAATTTCGCCAACAGTAACATTTGAAACAATCCGATTTTGTATTGGCATTACACCACCCCACAACTTTGTTATCATGATAGGCAAGATATCCTTGAATATTATTTCCTTTGATGTACTCGGTGGCTAAATCCCTTCTTTTTTCTACCGATGAAAAATCTTTACCTTCTATATCATCGTTGCACCACCAGATACAATAGCATCTATGTTCTTCCTTGTTGGTGGCATGTGGTGTAGTATCAAAAAAGTGCAAATAATCCGTCGTGAGTTCTGGTGTCAACTTACGAATTTCAATATCCATTTTTAAGCCTCCGTGTGTATTACTTTGCTCGTTAAAGGATAGAACGAATATAAATAATCTATTGTTCGCAGTTATAAATCTTCGTGAAATTACTTCCATATTGATGACCAAAGCCTTTCACGGCCGTATGATACGGTGGAGAAAACTTCTCATGGGGTTGCATATATACGCTGTTGTTGGATCATAGGTTTCAATTATCT